>CAZBZX010000029.1:0-19325 GCA_964496465.1 uncultured Bacteroidales bacterium | reverse complement strand
CTAATAGTTGTTTCTGACCAATTGTTAGGATACTGGAAACTGAAATAAGTAAAAGCAATACAATAATTTTTTTCATCATTATTTGGTTAATGTGGTTTCATAAGGTAATCGATTTAAGATTGACTTACCAAGTGTTAACTCATCAGTATATTCAAGTTCATCTCCAAAAGAAATACCTCTTGCAATAGATGTTATTTTTATTGGAAAACTATGAAATTTTTTATACAAATAAAAATTTGTTGTATCACCTTCCATAGTTGTACATAATGCAAATATTAATTCCTGTACATTTCTATCAATAATTTTTTTTTCTAAATTTTCAATTTTCAAATCATTTGGTCCAATTCCATCCATCGGTGAGATTATGCCACCTAGCACATGATAAACTCCTGAAAATTGATGTGTATTTTCAATAGCAATGACATCTCTAATATCTTCAACAATGCATATTTTAGAGTGATCGCGATGTGGGTTTGAGCATATCTCACAAGTCTTGCTTTCGGAAATATTATTACATTGATCACAATATTGAATTTCATTCCGGAGCTTAATCAATGTATTTCCAAAATAGTCAATATTTTCTTTTGGTTGCTTTAACAGATGTAAAACAAGTCGAAGCGCCGTTTTTTTACCTATTCCCGGGAGTTTTGAAAATTCTTCAATGGCTTCTTGCAATAATTTAGATGAGAATTGATTGATCTCCATTCTTCACATTTCAGATTTGACACTCAAAAATAAATAAAATTACTTTCTTTGTTTATCTTTTAGAAAGAATAATTTCGCATAAAATATTAATTTTTATGTCACCAATTTTAATATCCTCAGTTATAACCATATATTTTTTATTGATATTTGGAATTTCTGTAATAACAAGTAGAAATGCTGGAAATTATGCGTTTTTTCTTGGAAACCGGAAATCACCCTGGTATATTGTTGCATTTGGGATGATAGGAGCCTCATTATCTGGAGTTACTTTTATTTCTGTGCCAGGATGGGTCGTTACAAGCCAGTTTTCTTATATGCAAATGGTATTTGGATATTTGTTAGGTTACTTTGTTATTGCTAATATATTAATGCCTTTGTACTATAAATTAAATTTAACTTCAATTTATACATACCTGAATAAAAGATTTGGATTTTTTTCATATAAAACTGGAGCTTCATTTTTTCTGCTTTCAAGAATTATAGGAGCCTCTTTTCGTTTATTTTTAGTAGCTAGCGTATTACAATTAACTGTATTTAATACCTGGCAAATCCCATTTTTTGTTACAGTGTTAATTACCTTATTATTAATATGGATATACACTTTTAAAGGGGGAATTAAAACCATAATTTGGACTGATACTTTACAGACAATATTTATGCTATTAGCTGTTATATTTTGTTTTGTATTTATATCAAAAGAATTAAATTTTACCATTATTGATTCATTCAAAGAAATATCTAAAAATCATTTATCTAAGATTTTCTTTTTTGGGGATATCAATTCAAAACATCACTTTATTAAGCAGTTTTTAAGCGGAGCGTTTATTACTATTGTAATGACTGGCCTTGATCAGGATATGATGCAAAAAAATCTGAGCTGTAAAAATATTCAAGAGGCCAAGAAGAACATGTATTGGTTTTCAATTATATTGGTTCCGGTTAATTTCATATTTCTATCGCTTGGAGCAATT
Organism: uncultured Bacteroidales bacterium; assembly: GCA_964496465.1. GTDB lineage: Bacteria > Bacteroidota > Bacteroidia > Bacteroidales > CAYFUP01 > CAZBZX01. The sequence continues at coordinate 17,649 of CAZBZX010000029.1, read as the reverse complement.
TTAATAATTTATGCTACAAAAACTGGAATTGCTATTCCACAACAATCGGATAATTTATTCCCTTTAATTGCTACAAAAGGATATTTACCACCTATTGTAGGAGTTTTGTTTATTGTTGGATTAATAGCAGCAGCCTTTTCAAGCGCTGATTCTGCACTTACTTCTTTGACTACCTCCTTCACTGTTGATATTTTAAATGCTGAAAATAAAGAAGAAAATAAGCTAAAAACTTTACGGATTGAAATACATATTTTTCTTTCATTAATACTGGTTGGTGTAATTTTACTCTTTAAAGCAATAAACGATGAGAATGTGATTAGTGCGTTATTTAAAGTTGCAGGATACACTTATGGTCCTTTACTTGGATTATACAGTTTTGGATTATTTACAAAATTTAAAATTAAAGATAATTGGCTGGTTCCTGTGATTTGTATTTTGGCACCAATAATATGTTATGTAATAAGTGTTAATTCAGAACAATGGCTAAATGGATATAAATTTGGTTTTGAGCTACTTATTTTAAATGGGAGTATAACTTTTTTCGGCTTATTCTTTTTAAGAAAAAAATGAATTATTTATCAGGATTATCCTTTACGTACCCAAAAACTTTTTGAATAATATTTATTGCCCAATCTAATGGGTTTTCACGTATTTTTTTCTCTTCATCTTTTACCTTTATAAATAAGCCATCCAGACCTTTAGCTGTAGCATGATCAGATAAATCAATATGAACGGTTTCCCATCCCAATGCAAAATTAAGTGGACTGGTAGCAACACCGTTGTAAAGATCCTGTAATGCATTCCATGCCTGGTTAGTTGAGATGTTTGCTACAAGTGGTTCGTCTAGTGCTTCATCCATGATGGGTGAAAACAATTCTAATAAGTTATCATAAGTAGTGGATATAAGGTATCCTGTAGCTGCCGTTGAATCAAATGTATTCTCATCTGCAATCGAGTCGAGCGGATTTGTACCATAAAGAATATATAATCCTTCATCAATTGTCATATTTGTTATAGCATTAATAAAAATATTAGTTGCACCGGCGGCTGCTTTTTCAGCTGCTCGGTTTAACCTCAATAATACATCTTCCAGCATTTCCTCTATTCCCAAATTTGCCAAAATTGGATTATCAAGCTTATCAAGTATCACATCTGCTTCAGGTGGTAAAAGTATTTTGATAATTTCATCTTTATAAAATCCATCTGTTTTTGAAGTTATTGAAATAGCTGAATCTGCTCCTATTTCCAAAGCCTTCTTTAATCCTTCAATAATTTCTGTTTGCGTTAGCTTTTGTTCTTCTTCAGCATTATTAAATAATTCCTCACATGACATAATTGTTAATGAAATAAATAAAAAAAGAGGAATGGAGAATTTTAAATAAGTATTTTTCATGATATTAAAAAATAAAAAAAGCCTATATTTTTAATAGGCTTTGTAAAGGTTAAATTATATTATTTATTCATCCAATATTCCAAACATTATCGACACGCAACCACTACGAATTTCTAAATCGTTAGAGGTGCTTGTACTTTCAACTTTTACAAAAATAATAAGTTGCTGGCTTGCTTCAAGATTAAAATCCCAGGTAGTAGCATTATTGTTTTTTGTGTTATCAAATAACACATTCCTGTCAAGGTCTAAAATTTGCCATTTTATCTTTGGTAATGCTTCTGAACCGCAAATTGCTATTCGATATTGCTGATCGGCATAAAAAGTTTTATATAATTCAGCGTCTTCACCTTCGGTTAAAATTGCAGCATTATAATTTCCATCATGAATATATGGATGAAGTTCAAGTTTACATATTTTTTTTGCAAAACTTTTACATTGACTATATGCATCTGATGAGATAACTGCTAAAACAAAAAATAATATAATTGGTATTATTTTTTTCATAATATTATAATGTAAAATTGTTTCTTATTCCTTCAATTTTTTCAGTTAATTTTTCAAAAGTTGGTAAATCTATTGTGGCTTTAGAAGTTGATCTTAGCGTTGTTACGTTCGAACCGGATTTTTTTTCAGCTTTTATTGGTGTTGTGGTTATTTTAATTTCATCAAAAACAGTTTTTAAGTCAAAAATAAGAGTTAATACTGCTTTTATATCTTCATCTTCATCATTTTCTTCAAGTAATTTAATAACATTTACTAATGATAATTTTTGATCAATAATTCTTTCAACCAATCCACTTTCCTTTAATTTAGTTTTATCAACTAGTTTTGTAGCAATGTAAATTCCTTCAATCCAACCACCTACTAAAACTAATGCTGAAACCGCAGAACGGTCATTTTCTTTTAGAAAAGAGCTTGAATTCATAAATGCTTCAGAGATAATATCCATAATAACATCCCGGTGGTTAATATTTTCTTGCAACCTTTCAATTGTCTCGTTGGTAATTGCATCAGTTATTCCTAATCCATCAACCATTTTTCGGGCAGCTGTCATATATTGAATGGCATATTGAGTTTGATCAAATAAACTGGCATAACTCAAATCGGTACTATAAATCCCAAGATTCAAGGCCATGCTTTTAGTAGTAATATAATTTGAAGCATTATCAAGTGAGTTTAATATTTCCGGATTAAAGGCAGCACCAGCTTTTTTAATTAACATTGCTGTTTCAAGTGGTGAAGGTAAAGAGTAGAAAATTTGTTTTGCTGTCTGTATTTCGGTTATTAGTTGTTCATCAATATCGACTACTTCGATCGAATCTTCCAGGCTTTTAGATTTTTTGCCATCTGAAGCGCAACTTACTATAATTAAGGCGCTTAAAATGAAAGTGATATTGCAAAATATTTTTAGATAAATTTTGATTGCCATATTAGTAGTTTGAGGGTTTTATATATTATGTAACATCTAGTAAAATTAACACTTTTTTTTAAAATTCAAAATATAGCAATAATTTCAGATTTTTAAAAAAATTATTCATTTATAATTTTGTAAATTATATTGTAACTGAGAAAATAGTGAAAAAAGATAATGAAATTGTAAAATGTCTTCGATCAAAAAATGAAGAAGTCCTTATTGAAACTTTAATCAAATTAAGAGAACTTGGGCACATTATTTATTTAAACGACATATTTGATGCGTATGAAAATGACTTTAATGAATCTACAAAAAAGGTTTTTTCAGAATTTATAAGCGATATTAAAACTGAAGAAGCCACTAAATCTATTGTAAACTTTATTCGTAATTTAAAAAATGAAGATGATATTGCATTATTTACTTCAAGTTGCTGGCAATCGGGTTTAGATTTTCATAATTATATCGATTTTTTTATTGAATTGATAATAAAATCTAATTATCAGGTTTCAATTGAAGCTTTTACTGTAATAGAAAATTGCATGCATAATCTTGATAAGGGTCTAATTAATCAACAAGTGGCAAGATTAAAAGATTCGCTAGGAATTGTATCTGAGGAAAAGAAGCCATTAATTGTTGAACTTATAAACATTTTTCAGTCGTTTATAAATTAGAAAGTATAACTTGCACCAACAATAAAATTAAATTTTTGTGAAGGATAGCAGTACCATATATCATAGCTATTACCTAATATATTAAAGAGGTTAATAAATGCCGTTATTTTATCTGTATAGTTATATCCTACACTTAAGTTTAAATCAATTGCACTATCTATGATATCATATCCTTTAGGGAATTCATTATTTATAACATACTTTTTACCAATTACATATAATTCTGAATTGAAAGAGATTTTATTTCGTAATTTATAATTCCACCAAATTGTAAAATCGTATTTCGGCTTATGCCAGGGTTTTTTCAATTTAAGCAGATTATAGCCATAATAATTTCCTTTTATTCCAATAAGAAAATTATTTGCCGGACTAGTTTCAAATTCAGCAAACAAATTTTTTACTTCAACGTCATCATATTCAATATTAAATGTATTAAATAATTGATTACTATCATTTACAAAGAAATACATATTGTCAATCACAGAATAACTTGCTCTTAAATTAAATGATGTTATATTACTAATATTTCCTTTCACTCCTCCATAAAGCTTAAACCTATAATCAGTTTGACCAATTTGGATATTTGTATTATAGAAAGGATTTTCTAAAGCAATATTACGGAAATTATTATTTACAAAATCCCCATCAATTCCGGCATAAGGAACAACAAAGTTATTGATAATATTATATTGCAATAAAGCTACCGGATAAAATAATATACTTGATTCATCTGAATTATTGTAATAAATAATTTTTATTCCAACTTTTACCTGCCATCTTATTCCGTCTTTACCTATCCAAGGCGAAAGTTTTAATTTAAAAAAATCTGATGAATCAAGGCTTATACTATTATCAACATAATTGAAAGTAAAATCACCACCAAAATTATCAGTATCGTAAAATTTATTTAACTGACCATTTAATGTATAATTATTTTCAAAGTTTTTATAATTATCGGTGAAATAAAAATAATTGAAATGCATGTTATAATTTAAATGGGTTGAATCTGTATAATTCGATTTAAATTGTGTATTGAAATTTACCCCAAACAATCTTTTTTTAATATCATCTTTGCTAAATGTAACTATGGTATCTGGATCATATCCATATTGATGCCGTCCAAAACCTTCAAATTCTATATCACTCGAGAAAAATGCATTTTCATAAAATTTTTTACCATATGCTGAAATTTTTTCATCAAAATAACCAGCAAATACTTTTTGATCGTTTTTTAATTTGATTTTTCCAGATGAAGAAAGGTGTTTGTAATAAGCGCCATATGAATATTCTTTTGATCGAAGGTTATGAATGTCTGCTTCAATCAAGGGTGTAAAATAATTACCTATACCCGCTTTTATATACTTGCTATATAATTCATTTAATGGCTCTCCAACCATTTGCGCAGCTTTAAGTGGTTCTGTTTTAAAACTAGTTTTTACAGGTTTTGGCGATACGTCATATGAAAATGTTGGCATCACAACTAGTGTATCTATAATTTCAGGTAATTTATTTATTTTATTCGCATCAGAAACACTAGGAATATAATCTTTTACAATATGAACTTCCTTATTAATATTTTGTCCATTTACCTCAATAGAGGTAATAGCTAGAAAACCTAAAATAAAAATATTGCTAAGTTGTATTTTAAAATTCATTATATATTAAATAATTATAGTCTAATTCTTACAGTATCAGAGTTTATCCTTTTAATTGATTTTTCTTCATTAAATAAATCATCATATTTTCCATCAGCATTATCTTCAAAATTTAATTCAATAACTTCTTCTTTCGAATCAAATTCCAATTGTTTTTCTTTTTTAATTAATGCAAACAGGTTTTTATTTGCTATTTCTAAAATACCATCATCAGGTATTGAGTAATTATCTATTAAACTTTGTAATGTTGCTTTTGCCTGAAAAGTGTCATCTTGTTTAAGATAAATATCAGCTAAAAGCAAAAAGCTTTTAGCAAGCCAGTATTGATGTGGAGTGCTTTTTGAAATATAATCCATTATTTCCAACTTCGAATTCTCATATTCATTTGTCAAAAATAGTGTATTGGCTATCATATATTTAGCTTCAGCACCTTCTTTTGAAGATAAATCTTCTGCTAATATTCTAAACTCAATTAATGAATTTAAATAATCCTTTTTTCTAAAGAGAGTAATTGCTTTATTATAATGAGCTTCACGCAAAAGTTCTTTTGGTGCTTGTTCTGTATGAATTACTTTATCACATGAATTAATTATTTTCTCGTTGTCATTTAATTCTTTTGCCGATCGCATTAAACCTACCCTGGCTTCAATTAATCTATTTTTAACATTAATAAGCACTTCTGCTTTAGCATAATAATCGAATGATTTGTAAAAGTTTTTTTGATTATAATAGATTTTGGCAGAATTTAAAAGTGCCTGCTCTGAAAATTCATTATTTGGTTTATTAATTACATATTCGTATGCGTTTAATGATTGCATATATTCTTTCCTTTTTAAATAGCATTCTGCCATGTAAAAGTATGTATTGATAATAAAGTTTCCATTTGGGAATTTATCAATGTAATTAAGAAAGTTGGTTACAGAAGACGCACAGTCGCCTTGCATATACTTGTTTTCCGCCGCAATATATAATAGTGAATCTTGTTCAGTTGATGTAATGACTACTTCTTTACCTAAACTTTCGGCATACTTTAAATAACTCTCAACATCATTTGCCTCAACGTAAATATTTTTTAATCCGGTTAAAGCATTTTTAGCTTCAGGGGTATTATCAAATTCTTCAATAATTCGTTTGTAATATGTAATGGCTTTTTCGTTATTATTTTGATTATAATTAATTAATCCAAGTTGCAATAATGATTGCATCAAATATTTACTCGTCGGGTAATCAATAACTATTTTTGAATAATTCTCTTCAGCTTTTTTATAGTTTTTTACAGACATGTAGCTTCTTCCTAATTCATAAAGAGCATCATCATAATAAGTTGAGGTTGGATATTTATTTGTAAGCTCTTCTAAGCTTTCAATTTTTTTATTGGGCCTGTCAACTAATCCTAATAAAAAACCGCGCTGGTACATGGCATAGTCAACGTCTGTTGCATTTAATGCAATTGACTTATCATAATTTTCAACCGCCATCCAAAATTTTCTATCAATAAAGTAGCAATCTCCAACCCTGTTAAATGCATCTGCTAAATAATTTTTGGAGTTTGGAGGATTTAGATTTGTATATTTTCTAAACCATAGTAAGGAACTATCATACTCTTCTTTTTTAAAATAGCAATAACCCAAATTATAGTGTGCATTATTATACTCTGATAAACTTATTGCTCCAGGAGATAGAAGAAATTCATTGTAGTTTCTTATAGCATTGTTGAAATCATCAACGCGATAATATGATTCAGCGGTCCAATATACTGATTGCGCGCGTATAGACCTGCTAAACCAGAAGTAAATTTGTGATTTTTGAAATGAATTTATTGCTTCCTTGTATTTTAAATTATTAAATAATTCCAGTCCTCTATAAAATGCTATTCTCTGATAGGCTTCTTTAATTTTAGTGTCTTTCTTTTTAATTTTATCAAGTGCTTCCATAGCGTCCTTATAATTACGTGTATTCATAAAAGCCATAGTCAGATAATTATATGCCTCATCAATATGTTTGGAATCTGGATACAATTGAATGTATTCATTAAATGCATCAATAGCATTGTTAAATGGAGTTAGTTTTAATTCAAATGTTAATTTTGCATAATTATATAGGGCATCTTCCTTAATGTTATCATTGGAAATCATTTTGGACGCAGCAGAAAATGCAAGAGCGGCTTTTTCTTTGTCATTGAGTTTTAGATAACAATCGGCTAAAAAATAATATGAATTTTGACTCAATGTATCATTTTCCCCGGTAATTATTTCAAATAACCCCACTGCTTCTTCATAATTTTTAATACGATAGTATGTATAGGCAAGCTGATATTTATCTTCCCTGGTTTTTTTACTGGCTTTTTCATCGAATAATTCTAAGTATGGTATTGCTTTATCAAATTGATTTTGCATGATATATGATTCCCCAATAATTCTGGCAATTTCTGGGTTTCTTTTTGTCGAAGCTGATTCTAAAAAAGCCGGGGCATAATTAATTACTTCATTATATTTACGCTGAAAAAATAGAATCTGAGTAATATAATATGGAACAACATTTTTAAATGTTTCATCATCTGATAATCTTTTAAAACCCGTTAATGCTGTTTCTAAGTTGTTATCAGAATATGCAATATGTGAATAATAATAATTTGTTGGTGATGTATATTTAGTATCTATATCTTTAATTTCAAAAAAAACTTCACTAGCCTTATTTGTTTCACCTGTCATGAAGTAGCTATAACCTAATTTAAAAAAATATTCTGCCTTTTCATCAGCTGTCAGCCTTGATTTATTTACTTTTTCAAACCAGTTTATTGCTTCAGTATAGTTTTGCTGACGGTAGCGAAATTTACCCATTTCAAATTGAGCCATACGGGCTTTTGTGCTTTCAGGATGTTTATTAATGAATTTAGTAATTAAGTATTCTGCATCTTCATTATAAAGTTCAATAGCACAAAGAGCTGCATAAAATTCGGCACTTGTTTTATTATCATAGTTCAAAGGCTCATACTCTTTAACGGCAATATCAAATTGTTTTTGAGCTGCCCCATACTGCTGCTTTTCAAACAATTCAAAACCGGTCTTATAATGCAAGTCCGGATCAGAAAATGAAAGTGTTTTTTGACAGTAACCTATGTAGGAGTGAAAAACCAAAATTACTACTGGCAAATTTTTAAGATAAAAATGCATAAACAGATGATAAATAATATTTTGGTTAAAATTATTAAATAAATGTCGTAAAGAATTTTAATTACGTATATTTTAATTAACATATAACTGTTAATTAATTTAACTTATTATATGTATTTTTCAATAGGTTATTTAATAAATTTAATGCCAGAATTTTAGACGAAAAATTTTATTAATGCCACTCGACACGATAATCCAATTTAGTAATGCTTCCATCTTCCAAAGAGATCACCTGGTGCTAACAGATGTAAATTTTTCTGTAAATAAAGGTGAATTCGTTTATTTAATTGGGAAAGTTGGCAGTGGGAAAACCAGTCTGATTAAAACAATTAATGCAGAGATTCCGCTAAAAGTTGGCGAATTAGTAGTTTCTGATTTTGAAGTGCATACTTTAAAGAAAAAATATATACCTCAATTAAGACGAAAGATGGGGATTGTTTTTCAGGATTTTAAATTACTGATTGACAGGAATGTGCATGACAATTTATTATTTGTGTTAAAAGCTACTGGTTGGAAACATAAGGATGAAATTGAAAATAGGATAGAGGAAGTTCTTGAAAAAACGGATTTAAGTTATAAAGGCTATAAAATGCCACATGAACTTTCAGGTGGAGAACAACAGCGAGTGGTAATTGCAAGGGCATTATTAAATGATCCTGAAATTATTTTAGCAGATGAACCAACTGGTAACCTCGACCCTGAAACTTCTGAAGGGATAATGAAACTGCTTTTAAATATTAGCAGTAATGGAAGGGCTGTGATTATGGCAACCCATAATTATAATATTCTAAATAAATATCCATCAAGGGTTTTAAAATGTGAAGGTGGAAAATTAGCAGAAATTAATAAAATGGAGGAAATTGATTTTGCGGGGTTGATAGATGATTTTTCATAAGTTGAAATTTGAGATGTTAAAAAATAAATTAAAAAACCTCTATTCGAATGAATTTCTTAAGAATATATTTACTCTTTTTTCAGGCACTGTATTAGCTCAATTAATTCCGTTCTTTATTGCTCCAATATTAACCAGGATATATTCTCCTGAGAATTTTGGAGACTTAGCCCTATTTATTAGTATTGCATCTGTTCTTTCAATTTTATATTCCGGTTCATATGAAGGCGCAATTTTATTGCCAAAAAAACTTAACGACTCATATAATATTGTTGGTTTAGCCATTTTAATAGTATTTGCGAATAGCATTTTGTTTTTTATAATTTCATGTTTTACAAATAAGTATATTAATGTTTTCTCCGACGTTAATTTTAATAGGATTATTTTGATTTTTATTCCATTAGCTGCAATACTATTTAGTTTTGAAAAAATATTAAACTCTTGGCATAATCGATTAAAAAAATACAGGAAAATTTCTTCTACAAATGTTTCAAAATCAATTGTAAATAGTTCTATTCAGATAACATTTGGAAAATTGAAATATTTAAATTTTGGATTATTAATTGGAGAAGTAACAGGTCGATTAGTACAGATAATTTTATTAACTAACTCATTAATTAAAAATAAGAAACTTGAAGGTTTAAAATTAAGTTTAGCCCAGATTAAAATTATGGCTAAAAGTTATTATGAATTTCCGAAATTTTCCTTGTTTTCGCAATTACTGAATATCATTTCAAGTCAACTCCCTATATTTTTACTTACTTATTTTTTTGGACAACAAATAACAGGATTTTATTCTTTGACATATAGATATTTAAGAGCTCCTCTTGTATTATTAAGTGCTTCAGTGTCTGAAGTGTTTTATCAACGAGCAGCACAAATGCATAACAATAATCAGGATGTTGGTGCCTTCACTTTAAAAATAATTAAACAACTTTTTTTATTTGGTATAATTCCATTTTCTATTATTACTGTTTTTGGGGATATAATTTTTGCTTTTGTTTTTGGCAGTGAATGGAAATTAGCTGGAGTTTTTGCTCAATATATGGCACCTTGGCTGTTATTTAATATTTCAATTTCTCCTATTAGTACTATTTTTTATGTCTTAAAAAAACAAAAACAAGGATTAATTGCTAATATTATTTTATTTGTTTTAAGATTAAGTCCACTAGCACTTGGTGGAATTTTATTCAAAGATTCTGTTATAACAATAATAATTTATAGCTTTTCAGGTTGTTTTTTTTATATTGGATATACTATGTACGTAATGAAAATTTTAAATATTAAACAAAGGCAAATTTTTTCTTTGATTATTCCTTTAATCATTACATTAATATTTTTAATTTTAATTAGGCTTTATATATTTTAACTTTATTTTTAAAATTTATTACATAATATTTTGAATATTCTATATTTGAAAGTGGAAGATTACAAGAAAATTAGGAAAATTTGATAAAATTGATAATGAAACATTTAATTTTTAAAATACTTAAAATTTTATTTTATCCAAAATATAATCCATATGGATATTATTCCATTAAGATGTTGTTAAAAATGATGTTTTTACAAAAAATTATTGGTTTTAATAGGCGAATTCCCTGGCCTGTTCATTTTACTTCAGTAATTAAAGAATTTAAAAATATCCAAACAATTACTGAACCTGTTGGTATTGCGATGGGATCTTATATTGACGCACGTAATGGTATTATTCTTGAAAAAAATGTAAACCTTGCTCCAAAGGTTTCATTAATAAGTATGAACCATAAAAATGATAAATATGATGAATTTGTTAATGAGAAGCCAATTATTATAAGAAAAAATTCATTGGTTGGGACGGGAGCAATTATTCTACCAGGAGTAGAATTAGGTGAACATACCATAGTTGGAGCTGGTTCAGTTGTTACAAAATCTTTCACAGAAGGAAACCAATTAATAGGAGGGAATCCAGCAAAAATTATTAAAAAACTGGAAAATTATAAAACAAATTAAATTTTATTATAAATCGCAGTTACATTATCCAATTCCCCATCCGGATGCTCTACCGAATAACTCCATTCAATTTCTGTAAAATTCGATGAGATATTCCCAATCCCATTTACTGTATGTTCATCAATTTTGCCATTATTTATAATTATAGTTTTACCATTGAGAAGTGCTTTACCCTGTTATTTTCTCCCAGGTTATAAAAATTTTCAATGTAAATACTTAATGAGTCAGTTGGATGGTTATAAATATATACTTCATCGTAACTTGATTTTCCATATATTTCACTCTCTTCGGTGCAACGCCATAAGTCGTTTAATTTTTCTCTTGGATCAATAGTGTTTTCATCATCTTTAAATACATTATCACAGGAGTAAAGAATAAGTGAAGCTGAAAATATAATTAGGAACTTTTTAATTTTCATACAATCATTAGTTATGAATAAATACATGCCATAATTTCATGCGAATTTTGATAATTTAATAATTTCATGTGTGATTTCGAAATATTGACAGATATTTTTTTATTGCATGGTTTTTGTATAAATTAAGCAAATAATCAAAAAAAAATTGAAAAATGAGTAAACTAAAATTCTTTCCAATTATTGCATTGGCATTTTTACTTACTAGTTGTGGGTATAATAAAATGGTGGAATTAGAAGAAGGTATAAGTGCACAATGGGCACAAGTCGAGAATGCCTATCAGCGAAGAGCTGATTTAATACCAAATTTGGTGAGTACAGTAAAAGGATATGCGGATTTTGAAAAAAGCACATTAACAGGTGTAATTGAAGCCAGATCAAAAGCAACAGCTGTAAATATTAATCCAGCAAATCTTGATGCAAATTCAATCCAGCAATTTCAGCAAGCCCAGGCCGGATTAAGTTCAGCGTTATCAAAATTAATGGTGGTTGTTGAGCGATATCCAGAATTGAAGGCAAATCAAAATTTTTTAGAACTCCAGGCACAACTGGAAGGAACCGAAAATAGAATTTCAGTGGAAAGAAAAAAATTTAATGATGCGACTATGGCATATAATACCTATATAAGAAAAATTCCAAAGAATATTACAGCCATGATTTTTGGTTTTGAGAAGAAAACATATTTTGAAGCAGAAGAAAAAGCGAAAGAAGTTCCAAAAGTTGAATTTTAGTAATTGTTTAAGAATAATTATTTATAACATTTCCATTTCTAAATAAAATGGGTGTAATATTTGAAAATTAAAATAAAATAAATAGATGAAACCTTCAGAGTTTTTAACTAATGAACAGAAATTAATGGTTACAAGTGCCATAAAAGGGGCAGAGACAAATACTTCAGGTGAAATCAGACTTCATATTGAGAAGGATTGCAAGGAGGATGTTTTGGACCGCGCTGCATATATTTTTGAAAAACTTGATATGCATAAAACTGAGAAAAGAAATGGAGTATTGTTTTATTTAGCCATTCAGGATAAAAAATTTGCAATTCTTGGTGATGTAGGAATTAATACAGTAACACCAGATAATTTTTGGGATTCAATTAAAGAAGTCGTCCTAAATCATTTTAAAGAAGGCAAATATGCTGAAGGCTTACATCATGGGATATTAAAAGCAGGTGATGCATTAAAAGAACATTTTCCTTATATGGAGGATGATGTTAATGAACTTTCAGATGAGATATCTTATGGTAAAAATTAAATATTTGTACAAATGAAAAAAATAGTATTATTTTCATCCATCCTTATTACCCTTACTTGCTTTGCGCAAAATATTCCGGATAAGCCAAATCCACCCAGACTGGTTAATGATTATGCAAATTTTTTAACAAATGCCGAAGTAAATCAACTTGAAAAAAAGTTAGATGAATTTAACAATAAAACATCAACTCAAATTGCAGTTGTTATTGTAAAATCGTTAAATGGATATGAAAAAGCTGATTTTGCTTTTCAACTTGGTGAAAAATGGGGTGTTGGACAAAAAGGTTCTGATAACGGTATTGTATTTTTAGTGAAGCCCAGGATTGGAAATGAAAGAGGAGAAGTTTTTATAGCTACTGGTTACGGACTTGAAGGAGCAGTACCTGATGCTGTTGCAAAAAGAATTGTAGAGAGCGAAATTATTCCAGAATTTAAAAATGGAAATAATTTTGCTGGTATTAATAAAGGAATTACAACTTTAATGGCTTTAACCGAAGGTGAATTTACAGCGCAACAATATTTAGCCAAACATAAACAAAATGACTCTGCAACTGGAGCTATTATTATTTTTATCATATTTATATATTTCATTTTTTCTGCTATTGGGAGAAATAAATCCAGACATCATTCGGTTGGTAAGAATTTACCATTTTGGATGTTGTTAACCATGCTAGGATCTTCATCTCGTTCCCATAGCGGAAGTTTTGGTAATTTTTCTTCTGGTTCTGGAAGTTTTGGTGGCGGATTCGGTGGAGGAAGTTTTGGTGGTGGAGGCGCTGGCGGTAGCTGGTAAGAAAATTATTATTTTTCCTGATTTTTTATCGATTTTTCTACCCTTTCCAGAGCCATTTTTGCTTTCCGATCGATGCTTATATAATATGACCGGTTATTCATTGAGATACATTTTTTATATAAATCTTTCGCTTCTTTATATTTACCCTCCATTTCTGTTATTAATCCTAAATTATAAGCTGCGTATGGAACAAAATAATATTGAGATATACTCTCACCAAAATTTAATGTATGACTAAAATATTTTTTTGCTTTTTCAAATTTTTTTAATACTTGATAAATACGGGCTAACCTGTAAAAATATTCAACCTGATGCTTAAGATTAATTTTTTTAAATTCACTTGCATTATCAATTAATAACTTTTTTGCTTTTATATAATAACCACCATCAAATAATAACCTTGCCATTATTAGTGTTTTATTTGGTGTCACAGTATCCGATAATTCATAAAAAGCTTGCCGATCGTGCTCAATAATATCAAATCCTTCTGTTAACACTTTATTTACATGATAATTATATTTAACCTTATCATCATGAATAAAATAATACCAGGCAAGTTTCCTGTTTGTATGTTTAATAAAGTGTTCACCTTTATAATATTTTAAAAATTTTTCAAAATAAATATTGGCATCATCCTCAAGCCTGGTAAATTTTAATGATCCGATTAAATAATATAAATGTGGAATGGCATATTTGTCGGGACTGATCTCTTTTTTCTCAATAAACTCAATCACTTTATCAGTATTCCCTGTTTGTTTAAGTGCTAAGGTATAACAAAGGTTTAGAACAATATTAGTCGAAGTATCATATTTTTCTTCATTCAAAAAGTTTAAAGGAGCCTGTTCATCTTTACCAAATTGCGATACAACAAAAAATTTATACATAATAGCTTCGATGTTTAACCCTTTCTTTGTTTTAGCAAAATCATAATAGTCATTTATGTTTTTTTTCCCTTGCTCATAAGACCCTTTAAAGCCTAAAAATGAAAAAATTGATTCATATTCCTTTGGAATTATTGAAATCAGGAGGTCATGTATACCTTTTATTTTTTTATTATAAATAAAATCAGGAAAATTTTCAATATTTTCTTCCGTGTATTTGTATGATTTATAAAAATTTAAACCTGCACTAAAAAACTCCTTAAATTGACCATTTAACAGTGTGGTTTGCAAGTACATTTCCGATAGATAATCTAGGTAGAAAGGGTTATTTTTGTCGCTATTTGATTTAATTTTATCAATTCTTTCTGAGAAATTTTTTTTATATATCTCTAATTTTTCTTCTCCACCATCAATTATTGTTTCAATAAATTCGATATAGTTTTCTATATAATATGCTGATATGTTTTGAGGGTTTATTTTTTTTTCTGTATTAATATAGTTATATGCTTGTTGAAAGTTAAAACGAAATAACTCAATGCTGGAATTAATACAATTAGGAGTTAAATTATTTTGCGATAAACCTGTTAAGCTTATCAGGAAACATAATATAATAATTGTTAGTTTAACTCTCATTTACTATGGCTTTAAATGAAAATTGCCAGGATATTCTGGCAATTCATTATAGAATATATCTATTCAGTTATTCTTTTTTTGAAATATCCTGATCAACCAAAATCCGACCGCAATATTCACAAACAATAATTTTTTTCCTCAACTTAATATCCATTTGCCTTTGAGGAGGAATGTTGTTGAAACATCCACCGCAAGCGTCTCTTTCAACAGTAACAACTGCTAAACCGTTTCTGGCATTTTCCCTAATTCTATTATAGGCAGTATAAAGTCGGGGTTCTATAATTTTCGAAAAATCTTTTGATTTTTTCTGTAATACTTCTTCTTCTTTTTTAGTATCAGAAATTATTTCATCAAGCTCTGACTTTTTATTATTTAAATCAATTTTTCTTTCGTCAAGATTTTTTTTCGCATTTTCAATCAGCTCATTTTTTTCAGATTCTTGTGTTGTAAATTCTTTAATTCTTTTTTGACAGAGTTCAATCTCTAGTTTTTGAAATTCTATTTCTTTCGTTAAAGAATCAAATTCCCTGTTATTCCTAACATTCATTTGCTGCTCTTCATATTTTTTAACGAGAGCTTCAGCATTTGCTATTTCATTCTTTTTCTTTGAAATATTGTCTTCAAAGTTTTTTATTTCTTCTTCATAGTTGGTTACCCTGGTTTCAAGCCCAGCAATTTCATCTTCCAAATCTTGTACTTCTAAAGGTAATTCACCACGCAACAATTGAATTTTATCAATTTCTGAATCAACTTGTTGTAATTCAAACAATGCACGTAATTTTTCTTCAATTGACAATTCTGAAGTTTCTTTATTTTTTTCTTTTACTACAGCCATATTACTAGTAATAATTTATTGGATTTGTATTATATTTTGATAAATGGATTGCAAAGGTAGAAAATTTTTTGGTAAGTAAATTATAAAAAATCTCCTTTGTGAATTGTTCACTTTCATAATGTCCTACATCCATAATAAATATTTTATTATCAGCATCAAAGAATTGATGATATTTAATATCTGCAGAAATAAATACGTCAGCTTTTTCTTTAATAGCTTCTTTTAATAAAAAACTACCGCTCCCTCCACAAATTGCAACTTTTTTTATCGGCTTCTTTAGAAATTTAGAATACTTGATAGATTTTGTGCCAAAAATTTCTTTTACTTTTTTTAAGAAATCTATTTCGCTTATTTCATTTTCAAGGATTCCGGTCAACCCACTGCCGGCTTTTAAATAATCGTTTTCCAGTGGATAAATATCATAAGCCACTTCCTCATAAGGATGAGCATTAAGAAGATTATTAATAATTTTATTTTTTAAATAACCAGGAAATATGCTTTCGATTCTGATTTCTTTTTCTTTATGCATATCACCTTTTTTACCAACGAATGGATTGGCATCTTCATTTCCTTTAAACGTACCTTCACCTGACACATTAAAACTGCACGAATCATAATTTCCAATATTTCCAGCACCTGCATTAAATATTGCTTCTCTTACTTTATCAATATGATCAACTGGAACAAAGGTTACCAGTTTGTATAGAAATTTCTCTTTGGGCTGTAGAATATTTTTGTCTTTAAGTCCGAGTTTATCGGCAATAATTCCATTTACACCTGTAATAATATTATCTAAATTAGTGTGGGCAGAGTAGATGGCAATGTTATTTTTTATGGCATTAATAATAATTCTTTCAGTGAAATTTCGCCCTGTTATTTTTTTTAAACCGCCAAAAATAACTGGATGGTGCGATATAATAAGGTTTGAGCCAAGTTTAACAGCTTCTTCGATTGTTTTTTCAATTACATCAACTGTAATTAAAACTGATTGAACTTCTTCATTTTCATTTCCAATAATTAATCCTGAATTATCATAATCTTCCTGCAGTGACAATGGAGCAAATTTCTCAATTGCAGAAATAACATCTTTAATTTGCATAGAAACTGATGTTTTTAAATTTCTTCCTTAATTTCTAATAAAAGAGTTTTAATATTCTCGAGTGATTTTATGACTTCAAAATTATTCAAAGTATCTTCCCGGTTTTCTTTTAGTTTTTTCTTTGCCCCTTTTAAAGTCATACCTCTTTCTTTTACCAGATGGTAAATAATATGGAAATTATCAATATCTTTTTGAGTGAAAAACCGGTTCCCTTTCTTATTTTTCTGGGGTTTAATTACATCAAATTCATTCTCCCAATATCTAATTAATGAAGTATTTACACCAAACATATTTGCTACTTCTCCAATAGAATAGTATAATTTTTCTATTTTTTTTTCTTTATATGGCATAAATTAGTTTTAAAATTTTTCTCAATTTACATAATCAATTTTAAAAATCATAACTGAATTCCCTCCTCCATATTTTGATTTACCTTGTGACGATACAATTAGTAAATCATCAGAGGAATTTATTGTCATTCCAACTGGAAAAGAATCTGCATCAATTGAGGCTATTTTAGTCATAGTGTTAGTATTTATAACATCAATTC
>CAZBZX010000028.1:0-19506 GCA_964496465.1 uncultured Bacteroidales bacterium | reverse complement strand
ACACTTACAATGCCTTAAATAGATTTGCAATCAATTTAAATCAACAAGCCCAATCAGGTAAACTAGATCCGGTTATTGGTCGGGAAGATGAAATAAGAAGGATTCTTCAAATATTATCAAGACGAACAAAAAATAATCCGATTCTTATTGGAGAGCCAGGTGTTGGAAAAACTGCTATTGCTGAAGGATTGGCTTTTCGAATTGTTGATGGCGATGTTCCCGAGAATCTAAAAACAAAGCAATTATTTTCCCTAGATATGGGAGCATTAATAGCAGGGGCAAAATATAAAGGAGAATTTGAAGAACGATTAAAATCTGTTGTAAAAGAAGTTGTTTCATCTAATGGTGAAGTTATTCTTTTTATTGATGAAATACACACCCTCGTGGGAGCAGGTAAAAGTGAAGGAGCTATGGATGCTGCTAATATTCTGAAACCCGCTTTAGCCAGGGGAGAATTAAGAGCCATTGGTGCAACTACTTTGAATGAGTATCAAAAATATTTTGAAAAGGATAAAGCCCTGGAAAGACGTTTTCAAATAGTGATGGTGAATGAACCTGATGTATTAAGTACTATATCTATATTACGAGGACTTAAAGAGAGATATGAGAACCATCATAAAGTAAGAATTAAAGATGATGCAATTATTTCAGCTGTTGAACTCTCCAATAGGTATATCTCTGACAGGTTTTTACCAGATAAAGCTATTGATTTAATTGATGAAGCAGCTTCAAAAATTCGAATTGAAATGAATTCTGTACCAGAAGAATTGGATGAAATTGAGAGTAAAATTAAGCAATTAGAAATCGAACGTGAAGCAATAAAAAGGGAAAAACTAAAGGATAGAGAGAAAAAACTTAATGCACAAATTGCTGAACTTTATGACAGCAGGAGCCAATATAAAGCCAAGTGGGAAACAGAAAAAAACCTGGTAAACGAAATTCAAGCAAATAAAGAAATCATTGAAAAGTTAAAACAGGACGCATTAGAGGCTGAAAGAAGTGGTGATTATGGAGCTGTTGCCGAAATTAGATATGGAAAAATTAAAGATATTGAAAATAAAATTGATAAAATTAATAATGACTTACAACAAATTCAAAGTGAATCTTCTTTAATTAAGGAGGAAGTCAATAGTGAGGACATTGCTGAAGTTGTAGCCAAATGGACCGGTATTCCAATAAATAAAATGATGCAAAGTGAAAAAGAAAAACTCTTACATCTTGAAGCAGAATTACATAAAAGAGTTATTGGTCAGGATGAAGCTATAACTGCAGTTTCAGATGCCATACGAAGAAATAGGGCTGGTTTATCGGATAGTAGTAAACCAATTGGTTCATTTATATTTTTAGGTACCACTGGTATTGGAAAAACTGAACTAGCAAAAGCACTTGCTGAGTTTTTATTTGATAATGAAAATTTATTAACTAGGATTGATATGTCAGAATACCAGGAAAGACATTCAGTTTCCAGGTTAATTGGTGCTCCTCCCGGTTATGTGGGATATGATGAAGGAGGTCAGCTTTCTGAAGCTGTCCGTAGAAAACCCTATTCAGTTATTTTACTTGACGAAATTGAAAAAGCACATTCTGATGTATTTAATATTTTGCTCCAGGTTTTAGACGATGGCCGGCTAACTGATAATAAAGGAAGAATAGTGAATTTTAAAAATACGATAATAATAATGACATCCAATGTAGGTTCACACATTATACAAGATAAACTATTAAATTACGATGAAAAAGGGAATGAGCATATTTTTAATGAAACACAAGTAGAGGTTTTTAATCTATTAAAACAAACTATCAGACCTGAATTCCTAAACAGAATTGATGAAATAATAATGTTTACACCACTAAATAGAAACGAAATTAATCAAATTGTTGAAATGCAGATAAAATTAATTCAAAAATCATTAGAGGAACAAAATGTAAATTTAAGTATTGATAATAAGGTTGTTGACTGGATTGCTAATATTGGATTTAATCCCCAATACGGTGCCAGACCAATAAAAAGGGCAATTCAAAAATATATTTTAAATGATTTATCAAAAGAAATTATACAAGGAAATATTAATAAGAGTAAAATTAGTGTAGGAATAGAAAATGGATTAATAAAATTCGCGAATAACTAGAGATGCTGATATTTATTCAGCATCTTTAAAACTTTCAACACAACTATCTAAATCATCATATATATCAAAAATATTCTGCAGTTTTAATAATTTAATCAGTTCCATTAATTCACCAGAAATACTGCATAATTTGAAGGTACTATTATTTTTTCTTGAAGACCTTAATACTGATAATAAAACTCCAAATCCAGAACTATCAATATATTCAACTCCTTTCAAATCCAAAATCAATTTGTTATTTGGAATATTTATGTAAGGAGCAAGATCATCTTTAACTGCTTGGGCTATTAAGATATTTAGTTTATTAAGATTTTTAAAAGATATAACTAAAATATCATCAATTTTTTTTGTAACTATCATAATTTATAATTTTTATTTTATATGCTATTATAATATAGATCTAATTCTTCAACAGCTAATTTACATTGTTCTTCAAATTTAGCTATATATTTTGGATATTCACCGGCATTCTCGCCTTTTTTTGCTAAAAGTTCAAGTGTTTTCAATTCATCAGCTAATATATTCATACCCATTATTGCAACAGAAGATTTGGCTTTATGTGCTACTTTACTTAAATTCATCCAATCCTTCGAACTTTCAAGTTCTCTCATTTCATTTATAAACTCATCAACTTGCGATTTGAATATATCAATCATTTCTTTAATTATCGAACTCTCCCCATCAGCCATTTCTTTTAAATAAGTCAAATCAACAATTTTTAAATTACTATCATCCATTTTTGCTTGTTTTTATATAAAAGTAAAAAAAAAATAAATATAAATATATATATCTCCATTTTTTCAACATATATTTTTCATATTAATGCATAAATTTCAGCTTTTAGTATATTTTCCTTATTTTAGTTCGCTAAGATATTTAATTAAAATAGATATGAATACAAAACTTTATTTCCTTATTGTATTATTTAAAATAACTTACATTACTAGTATTTTATGTCAAAGCACAAATGCTATTGATCAAAATGCAGTATATGCAAATATTGCATATAACAAAGGATTAACTAAAATCATTGATAAAAATTATGAAGGTGCAGTTACTGATTTTAACGAATCAATAAATCTTAATCCTGAAAATCCTGAAGCCTATATAAAAAGAGGCCAGCTAAAATTAGAGTTGAATGCCCCTGATGAAGCCTTAACAGATTTTAATAAGGCTCTTTCCTTAAAATCTGATGACGGTGAATTGTACTTTTTAAAAGCAGTTATTTTGTTCAATAAAAAAAAATTTTCAGATGCTTTGAATAACATTAATAGTGCATTGAATTTAAATTACAACAGCGCTGAAATTCATTATTATAAGGGCGATATTTTATTTATAAATAAAGATTATGATAAAGCATTAATTGAGTTAATTAACACCCTTTCAATTGATTCGTCGTTTTCATATGCCTATAATGATATTGCAAGCATATATAAAGAAATAGGTGAATTAGACCTGGCATTGGAAAATTTTCAAAAAGCTATAAAATATGACCCTTCATTTGCCATCGCCTATAACAATCTTGGTTGCTTATATACTTTGAAAAAGGATTATAATAAAGCCCTGGAAAATTACAGTCTGGCAATTGGCTTATCTCCTAATTACTATAAAGCATTGAATAACAGGGGCGAAGTAAAATATTTGATGGAAAATTTTCAAGGTGCAATAATAGATTTTAATAAAGCTATAACTATAAATCCAAATTATTATGTTGCACTCAATAATTTAGGTTTAGCACAAATGAAATCTGAAGATTTATCGAGTGCCATATCATCACTTAATAAAGCAATTTTAATTAACTCCGAATATGCTGAGGCATATTTAAACCGGGGAAATGTAAAAGAGCAAATGCGTGATTTTAAAGGGGCATGCATTGACTGGAAGCGAGCCTCACAGCTTAATATTGTAAAAGCAAATGAATATTTAGATTATTGTAAATAGATAATAAATAAGATATGAACACGAAAATTATCATACCTGTTATCCTGATCTTTGTTTCTAATATTTCGAATGCACAACAAAATGTAGCAATTATTAAAAAAGAATTCAAAAAGGAAATTAATGGCTTTAATGAAGCGTGGAAAGATGTGAAAAAAGGAAACTCCGCCTATGCCAAAAGGGGAGAACTTTATAAAACTGCCTTGAAATATTATTTAAAGGCATTAAAATACAACGATATAAATCCCGAATTAAATTATAAAATTGGTGTATGTTATTATAGTAAAACAGAATACGAAAAAGCTTTTCAATATTTAAAAAAAGCCTTTGAATTTAAAGATAATGTAAGTACAGATATTTATTTTTTGATGGGAAGATGTATGCACATGCAATATGAGTTTGAAAAAGCAATTGATTATTATAAAAAACAAATTTCGAGTTTAAATACAAAGCAGTTAAAAAAAATAACTATTGATTATTCTAAATTCATTAATGAATGCGAAAATGCTTTAGCTCTTGAAAAACCAACAGAAAATATATACATCGAAAATATGGGAAAAGGAATAAATACTGAATACCCTGATTATTTTCCAGTTTTATCACAAAATGAATCAAAACTCTATTTTACCTCACGAAGACCGGAAAATAGAAATGACGATTTTAATGAATATGACAATATGTTTTATGAAGATATTTATGTAGTTTATAATATTAATGATGAATGGAAAGATCTAAAAAGACTAGATAAGCCAGCTAACTCAGATGATAATGATGTTGCTGTTGGCACTTCATATGATGATACCTATTTATATATTTATAAAGGGAGTTCAAATGGTGGCGATTTTTTAGAAACATCAATGAATAAAGGAAACTGGAAAAATCCTAAATCCATTTCAGCACCAATAAATACGAAATATAAGGAATCATCACTTTGTACTTCATCCGATGGAAAAATGATTTTTTATGTATCTGAAAAAAAAGGTAAAGATGCTCTTGGAGGGAAAGATATCTATCTAATTGTGAAAATAGATGAAAAAAAATGGTCTAGTCCTATGAATCTGGGCGAAATCATAAATACACCATATGATGAAGAAGGAGTATACCTTACTAAAGATGGTTCCACTTTGTTCTTTAGTTCACAAGGGCATAATACTATTGGAGGTTTTGATGTATTTAAATCAACAATGGATGCAAATGGCAAATGGTCAAAACCAAAAAATTTAGGTATACCAATAAATACACCAGGCGATGACTTATTTTTTACTATTACTGACGAAGAAAGATATGCCTATTATTCTTCAAATGGCCAAAAAGATAATTACGGAGATCTGGATATTTATACTATTATATTTATGGGGCCAGAAAAAGAAATGATTACAACTCGGGAGAGCGACCCTATTGCATCATTAGTTAAACCTTTAAAAACAAAATTGGCAATTAATGCCGAAGATTCCACTACGAATGTCACTATATTGAAAGGTCATGTAATTGATGCTGATAGTTTAAAACCCATTCTCGGACAAATAGAAATAGTTGATAATGCTCTAAATGAGGTTATTTTTACATCCAATTCTGATAGCACAACGGGTTCCTACTTTGTAACATTGCCTGCAGGTAAAAGTTATGGGATTTCAGTTTCTGCTGAGGGATACCTTTTTCAATCCGAGTATTTGGATATTCCAATTTCAGCAAAATACGAAGAAATTGAAAAAGATATTATGTTAAAAGCAATAAGAATAGGATCTAAACTTATTTTAAAAAATGTTTTTTTCGAGACTAATAGTGCTAAACTTCAGGAAGAATCCTACGTTGAACTTGGTTTTGTATTAAAAACATTGCGTGAAAATCCAACCATGAGAATTGAAATTTCGGGTCATACAGATAATGTGGGAGGCTATGATACAAATATTAAACTTTCAAAAGAACGGGCTAAATCAGTAGCAAGTTTTTTAACCGGAAGTGGTATTGAATCTGACAGGCTCGAGTTTAAAGGTTATGGATATACTCAACCAGTTTCATCAAATGATACAGAAGAAGGAAGACAAGAAAACCGTAGAGTCGAATTCAAGATAATTGGCGAGAAAGAAAAGTAATCAAAAATTTATGTTTATAACTTATAAGGACTGTCATAATTTTTGATAGTGCTTTTTTTTATTTTTGATTCTCCAAAATTAAAATTATTTATAATGAAATCATTACCACTGGAACAAATTCATATTTCATTAGGTGCTAAAATGCTTCCTTTTGCAGGATATTCAATGCCCATTGAATATTCAGGTATAATAAATGAACATTTAAATGTTAGAAAAAAAGCAGGAATTTTTGATGTTTCGCATATGGGAGAATTTTGGGTTAAAGGACCAAATGCTTTTCATCTTTTGCAAAAAATAACAACTAACAATCTCTCTCAACTTGAAATTGGGAAAGCACAATATTCATGTTTCACAAATCATAATGGCGGAATAATTGATGATCTGATAATTTATCAATATGAAGAAGAAAAATATATGGTAGTTGTTAATGCTGCAAATATTGATAAAGATTGGGAGTGGATTAATAAAAACAATTCAGTTGACGCTATTATCGAAAATGCCTCGGAACAAATGGGAATGCTTGCAGTTCAAGGACCTCAAGCCATTCATATATTACAACCGTTAACTACAATCGATTTATCAAAAATTGAAAAATTCCATTTTGTTACAGGTAAAATTGCTGATGAAAAAAATGTAATAATTTCAAGAACAGGATACACTGGTGCAGGAGGCTTTGAATTATATTTTTATAAAGAATCTGCAATAAATATTTGGAATAAAATATTTGAATCAGGAAACTCATTTGATTTACTACCTATTGGTTTAGGTGCCAGAGATACATTGCGTTTAGAAATGGGATATAGTCTTCACGGAAGTGATATTGATGAAGCGACAACTCCAATTGAAGCCGGTTTAGGCTGGATAACTAAATTTGTTGATTATAAAGATTTTATTGGGAAAGAAGTTTTACAGAAACAAAAAAAAGAAGGAACTTCTCGAAAAATAATAGGATTTGAATTTTTAGATAAAGGTATACCAAGGCACGGTTATGATATTTGCGATGAAAATGAAAATATTATTGGAAAGGTTACTTCTGGGACAATTTCGCCGATGTTAAATAAAGGAATAGGAATTGGATATGTAAAAGTTGAATACTCTAAACCCGATACAATAATTCAAATTAAAGTTCGAAATAAATATATTAAAGCAAAAGTTGTAAAATTTCCAATTTATAAGGGTTGAAATAAATATGTTAAAAAAGAAAAATTATATTGAAGTATGTTTCTCCCCTCTCCTGTTTGATATAATAGATGATAAATCTGCTGTTGTTGTTATTGTTGATATACTAAGGGCAACTTCAGCCATTTGCACAGCATTTGAAAATGGGGTAAATAAATTAATTCCTGTTGAAACAGTAGAAGAAGCAAAATCTTTTAAAGAAAAAGGTTACTTAGTAGCCGCTGAGAGAGATGGTATTGTAAAAGATTTCGCCGATTTTGGAAATTCCCCATATAATTTCACTCGAGAAAAAATTGAAGGAAAAGATATTGTATATAGCACAACAAATGGAACACAAACAATTCAAAAAGCTAAGGATTTTTATAAGGTTGTAATTGGAGCCTTCCTAAATATTGATTCATTAGTCGATTGGTTAATAAAAGAAAATCACAATGTAGTAATTCTTTGTGCCGGATGGAAAGGTAGATTTAATATTGAGGATTCATTATTTGCTGGCGCTCTTTCAATTAAATTATTAGAAAACAAAAACTTTTATACTGTTTGCGATTCAGCATATGCGGCTATTGAATTATGGAAAAATGCACAAAATGATTTATCTAATTTCATTGAAAAAGCAGCTCAGCGCCACCGATTGAAGAAGAATAAATTAGATGATGTTATTCCATTTTGTTTTACATCTGGATATACAAAAATAATCCCTCAGCTTTCGGATGAATATCTGTTGGATAGCAGAAAATTAAATGATATAGATTGTTTTTAAATATCAGTATTATTCATAATTTAGTCGCTCTTATTAAATCTTTGTTTCAAAGGTTTAATTCCTTGTACAACAATACTTTTTACGTTTAATTATTAATTATTTACATTATGAAAAAGCACAATTTTTATGCAGGACCAGCGATCCTATCTCAATTTACAATTGAAAATACGTCAAAAGCAATAATTGAATTTGAAGGTTCCGGTCTTTCTATCATGGAAATTTCACACAGGAGTAAAGAATTTCAAGCAGTAATGGACGAATCGGTTTCATTATTCAAAGAATTATTAAGTATTCCTTCCGGCTATTCGGTATTGTTGTTAGGTGGTGGTGCTAGTCTACAATTTTGTATGGTACCCTATAATTTATTAAATAAAAAAGCCGCTTATCTAAATACTGGATCATGGGCAGCAAAAGCTCAAAAGGAAGCAAAATTTTTTGGTGAAGTTGTTGAAGTTGCTTCTTCAAAAGAAGCTACTTATTCTTATATACCAAAAGGTTATAAAGTACCTGATGATGCTGACTATTTTCATATTACATCAAATAATACGATATATGGAACTCAAATTAGAGAAGATTTAAATGTTAATGTTCCTTTGGTTGCTGACACATCATCTGATATATTTTGCAGACCAATTGATGTATCAAAATACGCTATCATATATGGTGGTGCTCAAAAAAATGTTGGGCCTTCAGGTTTAGGTTTTGTAATTATTAAAAATGATATTTTAGGAAAAGTTGACAGGGCAATCCCAACGCTTTTAAATTACCAAACACATATTGATAATGGTTCTATGTTCCATACTCCACCAGTTGTTCCTATTTATGCTACTCTACAAACTTTAAAATGGTATAAACAACTGGGTGGACTTGAAGCAATATATAAAAAGAATCTTGAAAAAGCAGCTTTATTATATGATGAAATTGATAATAATAAAGCATTTAAATGCCCAGTAACAGATGTTAAAGACCGGTCAATAATGAATGTTACCTTTGTAATGAATGATGAGTACAAAGAGAAAGAAGCAGATTTTATGGCATTGGCTTCTTCAAAAGGAGCTGTTGGTATAAAAGGTCACCGATCTGTTGGTGGATTTAGAGCATCGATTTATAATGCTATGCCTATTGAAAGTGTAAAGATATTGGTTGATGCGATGAAAGAATTTAGTAATAAATTATAAATAAAATAAAAAATATATAAAATGGCAAAAGTTTTAGTTGCAACGGAGAAACCATTCGCAAAAGAAGCGGTTGACAATATAAAAGCAATTTTCAATAAAGTGGGTTATGAAACAGTTTTATTGGAAAAGTATACTGAAAAGTCTGAATTATTAAATGCAGTTAAAGATGTTGATGCAATAATAATTAGAAGTGACATTATTGACAAAGAAGTTATTGAATCGGCAAAAAATCTTAAAATTGTGATAAGAGCAGGTGCAGGATATGATAATATTGATCTTGATGCAGCGACTGCAGGAAATGTTGTTGCCATGAATACACCTGGTCAAAATGCTAACGCTGTGGCTGAATTAGCAATTGGCATGATGGTAATGATAGCCAGAGGAAATTATAATGGCAAACCAGGAACTGAGCTAAAAGGGAAAAAACTTGGTATTCATGCCTACGGTAATGTAGGGAAACTAGTAGCAAAAATTGCTAAGGGATTTGGGATGGAAATATATGCATTCGATCCATTTATTGATAAGATTTTAATTGAAAATGATGATGTAAAAGTTGTTAATTCAGTTGAAGATTTATATCGCACTTGCCAGTATGTTTCATTAAATATACCAGCAAACGATAAAACTAAAAAATCTATTAACTCTAACCTCCTTTCTTTACTTCCAAAAGGTGGCACATTAGTAAATACTGCAAGAAAAGAAGTTATTGATGAAGCTGATTTATTAAAAATATTTGCAGAAAGAGATGACTTTAGGTATATTTCTGATATAGCACCTGATTGTAAAGATGAAATTGTAGCTAAGTATGAAGGGAGATATTTCTTTACTCCTAAAAAAATGGGAGCTCAGACTGCTGAAGCAAATATAAATGCAGGAATTGCTGCTGCGAATCAAATTGTAAATTTCATTGAAAAAGGCGATAAAACATTTCAGGTAAATTAACTTAAAACCAGCCCAATAGGTATTCTATTGGGCTTTTTTTTAACATTAAATTAAATAAACATGGCAATTATAAAACCATTTAAAGGGTATAAACCGAAAAAAGAAATAGTTCAGCAATTAGCTTCAAGACCCTATGATGTAATAAGCTCAGAAGAAGCCCGGGAATTAGTAAAAGATAATCCGCATTCATTTCTTCATGTAGTTAAACCTGAAGTTGATTTACCTGTAAATATTGATGTTCACTCAACCATTGTTTATGAAAAAGGAAAAGAAAATCTTGAAAAATTATTGAAAAACGGAACATTTGTTCAAGATCAAAATCCTTGTTATTATATTTATGCTCAAACTTTTATGGGAAAAACCCAATATGGTTTAGTTGGGTGTGCTGCTGTTGAAGATTATGAACAAAATGTAATAAAAATTCATGAGCTTACCAGGCCTGATAAAGAAGATGACAGGGTTGCCCATATAAATGTTACAAACTTTAATGCCGAACCTGTATTTTTTACTTATCCTGACAATAATAATATTGATAAGATTGTTGAACAAATAATTCAATCTGATCCTGATTTTGATTTCGATGCTGGTGATGGTGTTAGCCACCATTTATGGACTATAAGTGAAGTAAAAGTGGTTGAAGAAATTGAAAAAATATGTAAAGATGAAGTCCCATTTACATACGTTGCAGACGGACATCACAGAACTGCTGCTGCTTCAAGAGTAGGATCTGAAAGGAAAGCAAATAATCCAAATCACATTGGAAATGAAGAATACAATTACTTTCTTGCCGTTCATTTCCCTGCTAGTCAGCTTAGAATTATAGATTATAACAGGGTAATTAAAGATTTAAATGGACTCACACCTGAACAATTTATTGAAAAATTAAAAAATAGTTTTGAAATTGAATTAAAAGGACCAGGTCAATATAAACCTCAAAAATTACATGAATTTTCAATGCATATTGAAAACAATTGGTACAAGTTAACTGCTAAAGAAGGTACTTACAATGATAATCATCCAATTGAAATTTTAGACGTTACTATTCTAACAAAACAAATATTAGATCCAATTCTTGACATAAAAGACCTAAGAACTTCAACACGGATTGATTTTGTTGGAGGAATAAGAGGACTTGGAGAACTTGAAAAGCGAGTAAACAGTGGTGAAATGATAGCAGCATTTGCATTATTTCCAGTTTCAATGAAACAATTAATTGATATTGCAGATAGCGGAAATATTATGCCACCTAAAACCACATGGTTTGAACCAAAACTCAGAAGTGGTCTCGTTATTCATGAGCTAAAATAATTTCAATCACCTCATCAAGATGAATTAATTGAAATGTTAAATAATTTCTAATTATATTTGAAATTATTTTCTTGATGAGGTTCGCAGATGATTATTGTAAAATATTTTAAAAAAATAATAATCTTTTATAGAGTAGGTGAATTATTGCACCTGATAGCATTAATTGCCTTTATTTCCTTTATTTACTCTTTGAATTATACTCTATTATTCTATAATCAACACAGAATATTCCTTGTAGTGGTTTATGGATATATGGCATATTTAACCTTTGGAATATTTCTTTTTGCTGAACTGGATGCCAGATCAAGATTTCAAAATTTCAAGCAACTTCGTGATCAGCTTTTTAAATATGGGTATAACGAAAGGATTATAAAACCTATGTTAAACTCCCGCTGTCAAAGAGATGCAGCTAAGTTGGCTTGTGAGTACTTTGGATATGAAAATATGGCCAAATCCTATTTTTATTCTCATGGATACAGATGGTTTCATATTGTTCCCGATTTTGTATTTTCACATCCCAAATTTTTATTATCCGGCACTTTTTGGACTACTACATTCTTTGTCCCAACTTATACACCCATCAGATCTTTTGAATAAACAATAATCTTACACGCAATACGATTGAATTCTGATTATTACATATATACTGAGGCCTTAACAAAACATTTTAAAGATATAAAAGCTGTTAATGATCTCAATATAAATGTTTATAAAGGAGATATTTATGGATTTTTAGGTCCAAATGGAGCAGGAAAAAGTACGACAATACGAATGCTTTTATATCTAATTAATCCTGATAAAGGTAAGATTGAGATATTTAGTAAATCGAACAGAAAAAATAAAATAGAAATTTTAAAAAGAATTGGTGCTTTAATTGAGAAACCAACTTTTTACAATTACTTGTCTGCCTATAAAAATTTGGAAATTCTATCAAACTATTATGGTATAGATATCTCAAAAAATCAAATTTTTGAAATACTTGATCTGGTAGGATTAAAAAGCAGATATAAAAGTAAAGTAAAAACATTCTCCCAAGGAATGTTGCAGCGGCTTGGTATTGCTCAAACGCTCCTACACGATCCTGATTTGTTAATTTTAGATGAGCCAGGTAATGGACTCGATCCGCAAGGAACAAAAGATATTAGAGAAATTCTAGAATATTTAAATAAAGAAAAACATAAAACTATTTTAATTTCTTCTCACCTTTTGTCTGAAATAGAGTTGATTGCAAACAGGATGGTTATTATAAATAATGGAAGAAAAATTATTGAAGGTGAAGTTCATGAATTACTAGCTTCACATCAATTAAACGTAACTTTCGAGGTTAGCAATGTTGATCTAGCAGAAAAACTTATATTAAAATCTAAATATTCTAAATCAATCATTGAAAAAAAATTAGATTATTTAAAGCTTACAATATTAAAAGATAATGTAAGTAAAATAAACAAATTATTGGTTGATAATAATATTAATATTTATTCAATATATACAGTCAGACCATTAGAGGAACTGTTTATTAAACTTACAGATAATAATTAAGTAATGCTTGGTAAACTAGTTAAAATAGAACTGTTTAAAATTTTCAGAAAACCAAGAAGCTATATTGGTATAGCTGTTATTATATTTATAGTTCTTCTAATTGAAATAAGTGTTTGGATTGATGGACAGAATATATTAGACTTTATAACTCAAAATCTTTATGACTCCTTTTATTTTCAAGGCAATCTTGTAAATGGTTATCTTATCTCTTATCTTGTTTTAAACACATTATGGATACACATTCCAATACTGGTAGCCTTTGTAGCTGGAGACATTATCTCAGGTGAAGCAAATAGTGGTACGCTTAGAGTAATATTATCCAGACCAATTAAAAGAACTCAACTTTTACTTGCTAAATTCATTGCTTGTATTAGTTATTCAACTTTACTTATTTTTTTATTAGGTTTTTTAAGTTTGTTCTTTGGGTTAATAATTTTTGGTAAAGGGGATTTAATAGTCATAACAAATAAAATTAATATTTTACCTCAACAAGGTCTTATTCTCAGGTTTGTTTATGCTTTTGGGTTTGGCATTTTAAGTATGGGTGTTATCTCAACTTTATCATTTATGCTTTCAGCTTTTAGCAATAATTCTATTGGGCCAATAGTTGGAACAATTGCAATTATCATTGGATTTAATATAATTAGTAGTTTTCAATTACCCGTATTTAGTAAAATTAGTCCTTATTTATTTACAAGTCATTTAAATTCGTGGATCAAATTTTTTAGTTACTCAATTGATACTGGTTTAATTTTAAAATCAATTGTCCATTTATCGGTTAATATATTGTTATTTCTTATAATCACTTTAATCTATTTTAAACGAAAAGATATCCTTTCATGATAAAAAATATTATATTATCAATTTCAATCCTTGTTATTTCATTTTTAGGACTTTCTGCACAATATAGTAGACCGGATTCAATCTTAGAAAAAATTAAAGAAAGCTATCTTAAGATAATAGATTATCAAGCTGATATGGAAATAAAAGTAAACGTAAATTTTATAGAAATTCCTGATAAAAAGGCTAAAATTTATGTTAAACAGCCCGATAAAATTAAATATCAATCAGATGATTTCATTTTATTACCAAAGAAAGGATTTGAATTTTCAATAAATGAAATTTTGAAATATAAATATACATCAATATATATAAAAACAGACACCATTCAAAACCTTGAATATGAGGTTATTAAAATTATACCTCATGAGTTAAAAAGTGAAATAATTCTTGCTACCCTATGGATTAATAAAGAAAATTCATCTATTTTCCAGATGGAAATAAATACAAAAAAAGCAGGTGATTTTATTATGGGTTTTACATATAAAGAATCGAATGTTTTACCTCAACAAGTTATCATATCATTCGATTTAAAAGAAATTAATATACCTTTTAGTTTTTTATCTGGAGAAAATAAAGATCTATTTAATAATAAAGATAAAATTGAAAATTCGAAAGGTGAAATAATAATTTCATATTCCAATTATATTATTAATAGTGGAATTCCTGATTCCTTATTTAAAAAATAGATAAGCAATAAAAATAGCTGCAACTATACCTGCTAAATCAGCAATTAATCCACAAGAAACTGCATGCCTGGTTTTTTTAATACCTGCCGATCCAAAATATAAAGCTATTATATAGAATGTAGTATCAGTGGCTCCCTGGAAAGAACAAGCTAACCTGCCAGCAAAAGAATCAACACCATAAGTTTTCATAGTTTCAATCATCATTCCTCTGGCAGCACCACCGCTTAATGGCTTCATAAATGCTGTTGGCAATGCATCAACAAAACTTGTGTCAATATTAAATAGTTCAAAAAATCCTTTAATTCCACTCATCATAAAATCGAATGCTCCTGAAGTTCTGAATACACCTATCGCAACAAGAATTGCCACTAAATAGGGTATAATTTTAATAGCTATTTTAAAACCGTCTTTTGCCCCTTCAATAAATGCCTCATACACATTTACTCTTTTAATCAAAGCCAGGGTGATAAATAGAATAATTACTCCAAATAATATCAAATTTGCCCAAAGTGAAGATAGATCATTCACTTTTGTTTGATCAATGGTGGTAAAATAATAAATTATTCCAGCAATTATTAAAGTAAATGTACCAAGATAAAGTAATACAGATTTATTTAATAAGTTAATTTTCTGCACAAAAGAAACAGCTATAATTCCTGCCAGTGTTGAAAAAAAGGTCGATAATAATATTGGTATAAATACATCGGTAGGATCAACCGCACCCAGCTGAGCCCTGTAAACTAAAACACTAATAGGAATTATAGTTAAACCTGAAGTATTTAAAACTAAAAACATGATCATTGAGTTACTGGCAGTGTCCTTTTTTGAATTAATTTCCTGTAATTGATTCATTGCTTTTAAACCTAATGGTGTGGCTGCATTATCAAGTCCTAACATATTGGCAGCAATATTCATTAATATTGATCCGGTAACCGGATGATTTTTTGGTATTTCAGGAAATAATTTTTGAAATAAAGGGCTTACCATTTTAGCTAAATAGTTGATCATGCCTCCCTTCTCTCCCACTCTCATTAATCCTAACCACAAGGTCATAACTCCGGTTAAGCCTAAAGATAATTCAAATCCGGTTTTGGCCATATCAAACGTACTTCCCATCATTTCAGGAAATACAGTAACATCGCCATAAAAAATTAATTTAATTAAAGCAACGATGAATGCTATTATAAAGAATGAAATCCAGATAATATTTAAAGCCATAATAAATTTATTTATAATCGAAAATAAGGTAAATTATTTGAAAAACCTCAAAAACAATAAAATCAAATAAGATTTGATTCAATTTATTAAAAATGTGAATTAAGAGTTAAATATATTTATTTAAAAACCGATATAATTATTTAAAAGACAGAGATTTTATTAGGTTTATTTTGTGATATTTCGTGTCTTGGAGACTTAGTGGCTAATTTTTTTAATGCCACCAAAACACCAAGATGCACAAAGACTTATTATTAAAATAAAAATTTCAACTCTTAACTCCCATCATAAATTAAAAAAGATAAATTTTATAAGAATATTATTTTCATTATTTTTGATAATTGCTAAATGTAAAGAATGATACGATATTTATTAATAGTTGTTATTTATTTTGTATTAACAGGAATAAACGTTGCACAAACTCCTATAGATAGCATTAATAATATTATTAATGCAGCAAAAGGGAAAGAAAAAGTTGATTTGCAAAATAAATTTGCAAATGAATTTTTATACGAATCAATTGACAATAGTTATATTTTCGCTGAGGATGCATTAAAAAATGCAAAAAGAATTGGATATATTAATGGGCAGGTTGATGCTTTATTAAACCTGGGTAATTGTTTTAACCTAAAATATGAAGATTCTCTTGCCATTGACTATTTTTTCCAGGCATATCAGTTAAGTGAAAAAGGGAAATATAATTTTGGATTAACCCAATCGTTAATGAGTATTGGTTTAAGTATGTATTATATCAACCAGTATGATTCTTCGCTTTATTATTCAAATAAAGCATTAAAAATTGCCAGTAAAACTAAAAATAAATCAGATGAGAGCAAGATCCTTCAAAATATTGGAAATGTATATAAAAAATCTAATAGTCCTGATACAGCACTTGAATATTATTTAAAATCCCTATCAATTAGAGAAGAATTAAATGACTATAAAGAGATTGCAAAATCCAATACACAGATTGGTTTAATTTACTTTTCAAAAGGAAATTTTAATAAAGCGATTGAATATTATAAAAAAGCTATTAAACTTAGAGATTTAGCAGGTGATTTATGGGGTAAAGGCCTGGACTCATACAATATTGGTAATGCCTATATGGAACTTGAAAAATCTGAAGAGGCAATTGAATACATACAAAATGCATTATCCATATTTGAAAAACTTGATAATAAGCAAGGAATAGGACAATGTAATCAATTATTAGGGATTGTTAATGATCAAATGGAAAATAGCAGTAAAGCCTTAATATATTATCAAAAAGCACAGAAAATATATACTGAAATTGGAGATAAAAATAACCTTGCGAATGTTCTTGATCTAATAGGAACAAGTATCAATAATCGTACTATTAAAGAGTTAATGATTAAATATAGCTATAGTTCCTGGGAAGATTCCTTATTAATTAATAAACCTAAAGAATATGTTGCAAAATTTGATACAGCTACAATATATTATAAACAAGCCTTAGTAATAAGTAAAGATTTAGGAAATTATATACTTATATGGCAAAGTTTACATAATATTGGAACGAATTTAACCTATAGTGGCGAATTCAACGAAGCCCTAAAATATTATGAGCAATCTTTAGAAATTAGTAACCTTATTCAAGATGAAATAAAAATAATATATAATGTGTTTGCAATTGGTCGAACCTACAATATGCTTAAACAATATAACAAAGCATTAAATTATTTGCTTAAATATATTAACAAAGCTGAAAAATTAGGAAAAAATGAATATTTAAGTAAATTTTATGAGGAAATTTCTACATCTTATCAAGGACTTGGAAATAATAAAAAAGCATTAGAATATTTTGTGCACTATACAGATACAAAAGAAAAATTTCTGAATGAAGAACGAATGCGCCAGACTGCTGAACTGGAGACCAAATATGAAACAGAGAAAAAGGAATCTCAAATTCAATTGTTAGACAAGGAAAATAAACTACAGGAAGCTACCATAGAAAGAAGAAACCAGGTTATCCTTTTCTTTATCGTTGGATTTATTTTGATTTTAGCCTCAGCAGCAATGCTATTACGTCTCAATAGAAGAATTAATAAGGCAAATGTTGAACTTGCCCATAAAAACGAGGTAATAACCAAGCAAAAAGAAGAAATAACCGATAGCATAAAATATGCGCGCAGGATACAGCGGGCTGTATTACCTTCAACTGAGGTTGCCAATAAACTTTTACCAGAGCACTTTATATTATTCAGGCCAAGGGATATTGTAAGTGGTGATTTTTACTGGATTGGTCAGAATGAAAATAAAATTGTAGTGGTTGCAGCTGATTGCACAGGTCATGGTGTTCCGGGTGCATTTATGAGCATGCTTGGTGTATCATTTTTAAATGAAATTGTAAACAAGGAAGCAGTAACCCAGGCAAATCTAATTTTGAATGAATTGCGTTCGAGTGTAAAAACTACCCTTTCGCAAACAGGCGCAGAAGGTGAAGCTAAGGATGGAATGGACATTGCATTGCTAATTATCGATATGGATAAAAATACGATCCAATATGCCGGTGCCTATAATCCTCTGTATTTTTTCCATAATGGCGAACTGAATGAAATCAAAGCCGATAAAATGCCAATTGGTATCTATATAAAAGAAAGAGAGTCATTTACTAATAATGAAATTAAAATTGCCAAAGGTGATACTTTCTATATTTTCTCTGATGGGTATATTGATCAATTTGGAGGTGCTGACAGAAGAAAGTTCATGTCGAAAACATTTAAAGAACTACTTACCGAAATACAACCAAAACCATTAGAAGAGCAACGAGAAATATTAGATCAACGAATTGATGCATGGCGTGGCGATATTCCTCAAGTTGATGATATGATTGTAATAGGTTTAAGATTTAGTTAAATAATATTTTATAAGTTAGTTTGATATTTCAGCGCCTTGTGGTGTATATGCTTTCCATTTTCCCTTTTTCTTCCCTTTTTTGTTTTTTCCTTCCAATTTTATATTTCCATTTGCATAATAATACAAAACATCTCCATCAGCAAAACCATCCTGATATTGAATTACTGCTTTTCTTTTCCCATTTGAATAATACTCAATATAATTGCCATCAAGCTTCCCATTATCATATTCAATCTCCAAATTAATCGTTTGATTTTCATCATTAAAGTAAAAATAACAAAGTCCTTGTGGTTTATCATCTCTATAATTGATCGAGCTTTCTAAATTTCCATTTTCATAATAAGTTAACCAGCTGCCGTTTTTCAACGAATCTTTAAAAAGCCCTTCAATCCTAATTCTGTTATTGGAATAAAAATCAACAAATTTTCCATCTTTAATTTTCATATCAATCGGAATTTGTGGAATAAACTCAAAATTCTCAATATATTGAACCTTCAAGTCAAATTCTGTTGCCTCTTCCATTCTCTGAATTTCTAATTCATTTAATGAATTCGGATTATAATTAGCTGTAATTATTGTTTTAAGAATCCCATTGTCATTTTTAAATTGAATTCCTAAATCAGAAAAACTAATTATTAATTCTTTACTTTCTTTTAACACCTTACGATTTTCATTATTGGTATAATTAAAAATATATTGATAAAAATTTGGCATATTCAGATAAGCAGTAATATTGCTTTTAAAATCAAAATTATGATAGATTGCCTGGTAATAATCCCTCTGGTAAAGATTCTCTCCTGTTAAGTATGAGTCAATTAT
>CAZBZX010000027.1:1338-19578 GCA_964496465.1 uncultured Bacteroidales bacterium | reverse complement strand
TTTTAACTTTTTTTTAAGTTGATTTATTTTATGACAGCAAAGTTTCTAGTCGATGTAAAATGGTTGTTTTTTACCGATATCAAATAAAATCCGTTAGAAAGCGTCGACAAATTTAGCGTGATTGGTGAAAATCCGTCATAATTTATAGTCGAAGACTGTATCTTCCTACCTCTCTGATCCCATATATTAATTTCTGTACGTTCTGCAATATTTGAACTTATACTTACATTCAGTTTCTCGATAACAGGATTAGGGAAAATCCTTATCCCATCAAGCTGATAATTGCATTCTTCTATTCCGACTATTCCTGTTGATGGAAATAATATGGCCGTTGTAGAAAGGGCAGGTACTGTTATAGTAAACGAATTTGATATTACTGATACCGAGTTTTCTTTCAGGGCATTTTCGGTGTGCGATTTGAATGTTTCAGTTGATGGCAAAGAAGCCAACTGCAGTGTTTTGTACCATCCATCGACTAATGGAAATTCATTGAGATTAACTGTCACGATCTGTTCGGAACTCATATCGCGATTCACAATAATTATAGTCATCGAGTCGGCCGTTTCATTCACCGTAGTATAAGCTGAAACTGTATTTTCAAGCGAAGAAGTGCTTGAAACGCTGTAATCTTTTGCATACCGACTGAATAGGTGCATTGCTTCCCACATACCGGTAAACCATGACCATGGTGTTAAGTATTCGACACCATAATTGGCAAAGGTACCAAGGTGCGAAGCATAAATAACAGACGCTAAATTAGGATCGGATGGTCCCGGACTCCATTCACTGAGTCCCACTGTAATACCATGATTCTCGCCAAAATATTCTAAAAGCCAATCGTTAATACGTTGAAAAATGTATTCCTTTGTTTGCGAGTTATCCCAACCACCATTTATTGTTTTTACCCCGTTTGCACCCGGATAATTATAACTTTTATCGTAATACATCCTGTGATTTTGGAGGGCATTAGCATCGGTTGGGGCATAGGGATAATTATGGAGATCCACCACATCGAGTAATCTAATACCTGATGCTTGTTCTTCCTCGGCTATCCGTTTTAAAAAATATTCAAGCCAGCAATAATATTTCCCGTCAATATTTATGCTCTCATCACCCCATTTATACCATTGCCATTCACTGGTTGTAACAGGGCCACATATTTTAATTTCGGGGAATAAGGCGCGGGCTTTTTTAGCTACGTCTATAAAACGATCCATAAATTCCGAAGCAGGCAAAAGGCCATCGGACATCACATCATCGTGTGTTCCGTTCCAAATGTCCGGTTCATTGTCCATGTTCCAGTATTTAAATTGATTTTTGTTTAATCCAATACCATTAGAGCCAAACCAGTGATCCAGAATTGCAACAGTAGAATCAGATGGCCATTCCATGGTATAAAGATCAATATCCCCTTCAACTAGTGCCTCACCTCCCGGATCATCTTCATTTGGAATACCCCCCCCAGCTAAATTCTGATAAACACCTTGCCACCAATTTGAGCTATTATATTCCCAATCATTAAAATTGTAATCTGAACTTGAAGCTACCCTGCCAAGCAACTGAAATGCCCACATTACCTGCATATCAGGATGATTTGATGCAATTTCAATTGACGTTTTATCCCAATCATTTCCATATACATTGTTATACCAATCGGGGTGACTGGTAATCTTTTTGCGCCAATTATATTTGGTCGCATTATTACCGGCGCACATACGTGCCATTCGTAAACCTGCATCTTCATAAAATGAAGCCGGTTTATCAAACGTATTGTTACGCCCGTATATATAAGGTGATACAGATATTTTATTTTGAGCAGCATTAACTGTTATAGTAACATCCTGTGCAAACAATGTGTTTATTGAGAGACCTCCCAATAATACTAAAACAAAAATATCCTTTATTAGCATAAATTTAATTTATTCAATTATTATTTTTTTGGTCATTTCCAAGGATTCAAAATTTACTTTCAAAATATATAATCCTTTTCCTATGCCTGTTAAATCAATTCTTTCAATCTCCTTACCTTTGCTTATTTGATGCAATAGTATTTTTCCTTCAATAGAAAGAATTTTAATCACACCAGAACCATTTTGTGCACTTAAGTCGATATTTAAATAATTATCGGCAGGATTAGGATATATTTTCACTAGCTCATTAATCAAATTTCCAACATTAGCCGTAACCGGATCTTCAGTTTTATATAAACTTTTCCATTCAAATTGATACCAGTTAAGGTTTACACCTTCTTTATTGAATACCATTTTCATGATATGTTGCCCTTCCATGAAATACATTTCAATTGTATCGCTTTCCCATACTTGCCAGTCTGAAGTTTTTGGAAAAGTAACATTTTGTAAAAGGGTATCATTTAAATATACATCAAAATCTCCGGCATATCCTGCATGCCGGTATATTACATTGTAATATCCAACATACGAAATATCGAGAATGTAAGTTAACCAGTGACCAATACCAACAAATCCAACATTTTCACCACCTCCTTCATCTGCAGTTGCTTCATTCTGTGTGCCAAATTTTTTAAAATAATCTTCTGCTTCCATTTTAAAAGATTTTCTCATTCCGTTTTGAGTCACAATTACTGAATCAGAAAGAATATCTTGGCTATATACATATATTTTACCTGTTCTTTCTGAATCAGTTGGGTTATCTGTTGTACTATTTACCTTTATAGTTACATTTCCGCTTCCAGCCGTATCAGAAATTGATATCCAATCAACAGATTTTATTAATTTCCAATTAGTATTTCCATCAAAAACCAAAGGAATATCAATGCCGGTTTTACTGGTTAAATTAATTCTATTTCTAGAAATTGAAAAGTAACGAGGCATTGAATCTGCGAAATTTTTATGGTATTCGGCCATTAGAGCCCCTGTAAGAAAAACAAGCCCAGAGTTGTATCCAATAGCAATTTCATTTGTAGAATAGCTGCACTCATTGTCAAGGTATGATTTTGCAGATAATGTGGAAGGATAAGCTGAAGCACCACAATCATCGCCACCTTCACATGCTCCCCCAACCAACATTCCAGGAATGGGATTAACAACACCGTCAGCACTTGAAATTCGATGATGCGGGTGCATCGGACTTTTAGTCCCGTAGCCTGTGACAAAACAATAAGTTGTTGCATTTTTACCAAGCAAATAATCAAGTGAGAACATTCCTGCATTAAAATAACTTGCATCACCGGTAAGCCTGAATGCTTGCATGAACATCATTCCCCAATTAGCAAAAGCATTGTTTCCTCCCCAATAATAAAAATCTCCCGGAATACGATATGGAGATGATGCAACATTATTTTTAATACCTGATACAGCATTAATAAATTTGTCTTTAATAAAATCTATATCTGCTGTTGCAGATAAAGAATCTTGATTTACAAAAAGGGATATGAGCCCCAACGAGGCTACAGTTGGCCATCCGGGCACACCAAAGGATTGTTCAAAATTTATTTCTTTATAATAATTTGAATCTTTTGTTGTTACATAAAGTTCTGAAGCACACCACATAAATTCATCATTAAAGCCTCCATCGTTATATTCACCTGTGTTAACTGCAGGATATGAACCTGAAGCACCAGGATTATTAAACTCAATATTAGGATTGGTCTTAGCCCATAGCCACGCTCTTTCTGCCTGGGCTAATGCAGTATCAGCCAGTTCAGGGTTGAATTTTCTGTATATGCGTGCAGTCATAGCCATAATAGCTGCAAAATCGAGCGTAGCTGCAGTGCTTTTGGCAGTAACATAGCGCGTAGCCGTAGCTTCTAATGGCATAACAAACCCACTAAAATTTGCATTTGTTGTTTTATTGTAAACTCCACCATCTTCATCCTGCATGGTCATCATCCATTTAATATTATAAAGGGCTTCATCTAAAATATCAGGAATATTATTATCACTCTCAGGAATAAAATTATTTAAAGTATCGTATAATTCCGGATATGTTTCATAAGCTGATAAAAGTGCAAAAACCGCTCCACTACAGCTAACAATATATTTGTTATAATCTCCTGCATCATACCAACCTCCCGGTGATGAAATAATTGTACCTGTCGATCTGCTATCAGTTGCAGCAGACGGAAGAACAACAACTGCTGTATCAGGATGTCCGGCTTCACGGGCATAAACACCACCAAATTCACTTGTAATTTCCATTGATGCCCTGTTATAATAATAGTATTTTAAAGTGGCTTTTAATAAATCGGTAAAAACATTGTCTGTTATCTGAAATGTTACTGATTTTCCTAAATCTTCAACTACTAGTACATATTCTCCAGGATCGGTCATTAAGCTAAAATTGGCTAGAAAAACATCTTCATCTGATGAAGAGTAATAAGCTGAAGGTAAAAACTGTCCTTGGTATACAGTTATTTGCATATCGCTTGTCATTACTTTAAAACTATCTGATTGTGTATTGACTACAGCCGCCAATTTAACTGAATTTGGTAAAAATCCTAGCTGGTTTAACCGAATGTCATAGCTTAAATTTTGAGCCACAGTAAATATTGCCATTTGAGCCAAAACAAAGAATAATAGTATGTTTTTAGTTTTCATAATTCGAGTACGTTTCTAATACAGAATACTTTTATAGTTTAATAAGTTCCAATAAGTAAACATCATTTTCATGAAGATCTAACTCTTTTGAAAATTTCGATCCTGACTTCACTTTTATCATTTCAGTATGAATTGGTGCACCATTGTTGTGCAATTTTATTTGTTCTACCTGTTGTTTTGTAAGCTGATTAGGTCTGCCTAAATCATAATAGCTTGTATAGGCATCGTTGCAACGATATCCTACCTTATAAACCAGCAGTGAATAGTTACCTTCAGGTACTCCAGAAATGCTAATTTTTATTTTCCCTTTATTTTTTGAAGGTAAATCACGAATGTAATAATCCTGGTTATTAATTGAATCATCAGGGAGTGTATAGGTAAAATCATAGGCCAATACCTGTATATTTCCATTTGCATCTTTACATACCCATGAAGTCGGATCGCTATTTTCCAATTCAATATCACCTAAGCGATTCAAAAACTGGTAAGCATAAAATACCGGTTTATTAATACCTTGTGTGTTTAGCATTCCAAAGCCTCCATGAAATGGTGTAAACCGTGGTGCTGCTTCTTCAAAAATATCGGTAAACACCCAGTACGACATTGATTGTGCAGCATCACCGACCTGTTTCAGTTTATGCAATATATACGCAGCCTCATGATAGCTGTCATGAATTGGGTCTGACGGTGTATATGAAGCGCTCCATTCGGTATAATGCAGTTCCAAATCAGGTTTTGGTGAATTACTAATTTCCTCTCGTGAACTTAAAACATCCCTACTTAAAGCAAGTGGATTTGAGGCAAGTATAGTTCCTGTATTACCATACTCATCAAGATATCCCTGATCCACTCCATATGCATGTGTACTTATGAAGTCAATGGGAATTTTATTTTTAACACTGAAATCGATCAGCTCAGGTTCCCATGCTGCGCCAGCAGTAGCTGGTCCACCAACTCGATACTCTGGATTGACGCTTTTTACAGCCCTAGCACTGTATTCGTATAATTTAAAATAATCTTCCTGTGTTCCGGTCCAAAACCATGGTGTAAGGTTAGGTTCGTTCCAAACTTCAAAATACCAGGTTTTCACTTCTTCAGTACCATATCTTATAGTAAAATGTTGTACAAGGTTTTTTATTAATTCACCCCACCTTTCATAATCGTTTGGTGGAGTAACATTCCCTTTCCACCAGAAAATGGTTTCTTCTCCACTAGCCAGGGCATTTGGCATAAAACCCAATTCAACAAATGGTTTTATATTTATGCTATGTAAAAAATCAAATAATGCATCAACATACATAAAATTATATTGTGGAACACCATCCCTATCCACTTTGTATATCCCCATATCATCAGATAATAGTCCATGAAAACGGATATACCTGAAACCACACTCATTTTTAACATAAGTGAGTTGTTGCTGCCAATCGGCCCTAAGGCCTTCATTTGCTCTACCAGCACCTACACATTCATTAAACATTGAATTCAAGGAACCTTTTTCTTTACTAAAATCAATACTTATCACTCTTTCTATTGATTTTGTTTTTTGCGAATAAACTGCACATGTTACCAAACTGGCAATAAAAAATAAAAAAATACGATTCATTATTATTAAAATTAAATTAAACAATTGAAAATTGATCAAATTTAATTAATTCGTATTTATTAATCTTGAAAATAATCTCTAAAATCTTTTAGATTCTATCATACTTGTTTTCGAATAGATTTTGTTTTCTTAAAGGATTTATTAATTTCATCGGGCCCATTAAAAAATTGTCATTCATTGAAAAGCGATTGGATTGATCATGATGAAATTATTCCATTACGGTTTATTTTATCAATTCAATAAACAATAGACTATTATTTTTTATAGTAAACTAAGAACAACTATCTCATATAAAATATGACTTGAAGAATTTGCCAGGAGTATTAAGAGTCGAGCTATATTCTTTAATGTTTAACTGAAATTCGTCTCGCCTAAGAATACGAGTAAAAAGGGGCTGTTACAATTATATATACAGCCCCAAAACTCAAAACTTATAAAAACAAATTACCTATTTAACAATAAATATTCCAGTTGATGAAGCATGTCCAGCTTCAACAGTAATAAAATATGTACCGCTATTTAAATCCTTGACATTTAAAGTTGCATCGGTAGCCTTAAGCATTTTATGTATAACTACCTCACCAATAATATTAGTTACAGTAATACTTTCTATTATTTTCTCACTAGTAACATATAATATATCATTAGCAGGATTTGGATATACTTTAAATTTAGCAGCTATCGGTTCGTGTATGCCGGTGGTTTGATTAGAAATGGTTACCTCAATTAAATCGCTAATGGTCATATCATCATTTGAAGTTGCTTTTACAAGTACAGTACCATCAGCCACTGCAGTTAATAAACCTGTAGTTGAATCAATAGTAGCAACTGATTCATTATCAACACTCCATATTACTGATTTATCTGTAGCGTCATCTGGGGTAATTGTTACAGTCATTTGTAAAGTACCGCCTTTGGTATCAATAATATTACCTCCACCTATTGTTAAATCTGTTACGGCAATATGATTAATTGTCACATATGCAACATCACTTGTATCAGACATATTTCCGTAATTATCAACTGCTATTACAGCATATGAATTGCTACTGCCATTTACTAAATTTCCAATTAAGATGCCGTTATCCTCAAGTGCGGCCGGGACTGTATCAATTGCCAGCCCGTTTTCAAGTACAATGTATTCAAATACTGCTATATTATCAGTTGACGGATCCCACGATACTATTACATCAAATCCTGAAGCTGTTGCTGTTACAACAGGTTTAGAAGGTGCCGTTTCATCCGAGATGATAGTGAATACGCCTCCTGCTTCAAATTGAAAAGTACCCCATAATGATGGATCCACATATACCAATCCAGTTGGTGAATTCAACGATACCTGGTCACGGTAATCCGGATCCCCATCATTGTCACTTGTAAGTATATCAAATCCAATTTCCTTCCCA
The DNA here is from genome assembly GCA_964496465.1 of uncultured Bacteroidales bacterium. Classification (GTDB taxonomy): domain Bacteria; phylum Bacteroidota; class Bacteroidia; order Bacteroidales; family CAYFUP01; genus CAZBZX01. Next base: position 11,989 of record CAZBZX010000027.1, on the reverse strand, counting down.
ACTATAGGTGTAAATCCTTCTTGTAATGAATCTAATGCAAATACTAATTTATAGGTGTAACCAACTGTATCGCCAGTAGCTGTAATATCAACATTAAAGGTAAGATCAACTCCACCTAGAGTATTCTGGGATGACCATGATTTTTCTGGCAACACCCTTAATTGATAATAACCTTCGATACCATTCTCAAATGCAGGAGGCCATCCGCTTGTACGTGGCCAACTAACAAGTTTTCCATTTTCCATGTCAAAATATATCTCTGTATTATCTACAACCCATACATCACCTCCATCATTAAATATTTTGTCATCAATTACAGATAGGGTGACATGAATAGTACTATCATCCCACATCATGTCAACATTCGCATTGTAATCCGTATCATCAGTAATATTTGGTGCGTCTATTTTATTTGCTACAATAAAATTAGCCCATTGGTTTGAAATAGTAATGGTATCTTTTCCATAAACGCTCGATCCATCATCAGCTGTTGCTGTAATAACAACTACACCATTACCAACTGCAGTTAGTAAACCATTATCATCAATTGTTGCTATAGTGCTATTAGTGCTCCATGTTACTGATGAATCAAAAGGAGAAGCAGAATCGAATGGGATTACTTCTGCGTTCATTTGCAATGTTCCACCATCCACTGTAATAAGTTTAGTATCTGCTGAAACAATTATTGAATCAACCGGATTTTGGTTAATCATATTAATGGTAATTGTATTAGAGAAAACCTCACCCCATATATCAAGTGCCCTGGCTCTTAGCATAACTGTGCCATTTGCTTTTCCCATCAAAAGGCCTGGGACTGTATCAATAAATTCAGCTTTACCTGTACCCCCCACAATACTCCATTCAACTATCTGTCTTGCCGATAATGGGTATACTGTACTTGTTAATTGGATAGTTCCGTTATTGACTTTAATTGAGTCATCTGAAGCAAGTATTATAAGACTATCTGCAAAAACAAGTTTACCTGTAAAAATCAGGTTATCAATATAACATCTGCCTGATGTATTGTTCGTAACACGCAAATCCACCGCGTCACCGCTTACGCCAGTTAAAGGATAGATTAATGTTGCAGCAGAGGCTAGTCCTGACGGTAAAGTGCTGGAAGATGAAAGAGCTGTCCAGTCACCACCATCAAGCTTGTATTCAACAGTTGGTGCATCAGTATATGCAGCAGGGGCAGTAATCCATTGTAAATCATATGTAAGAACTAAACTACCCTTACCTGCTATATCAAAATCAACAATTTCAAGATCACTAAGACCTGATCGGGTAGCTGAAGGATACACTGAGGCAGCGTTAACTCCACCTGACCAATCTTGTCTTACATATTTAAGTGAATCACTACCAATGTAATGTTCTGCTGAACCTGTCAAGGCAGAACCACCCCAAGCAGCTGTACGAAGAAATGACAACGTTGTATAGATAGCGCCTGTGCCATCACCATCAGGATCTCCAACCAATCCGTCCCACCAGGCATTTTCGCTAAATGTTTCCTCATACATCAATAATGTGTCATTTTCTGTAACATCTACAGGTTCACCTGCAAACTGGATTTCATCAATATAATAGACATTTTTCACAGCTCCTGCTGCGACCGGTTGACCATAATCAATTTGAACCACAACTTTATTAATAAAACTAATTGGTGTGGATTTCAATTTATCAGTAAAATCAATTGTAATTTCTTCCCATGTGCTATCCTGATCAGGCATGGCACCCTGTACAGATGTTGAATAATTATTCACATCAGTTACCATAATCTGGATAACTTTAGAAACTGTAGAATCGGACCTTACCTTTAATTTAATTAAAGGCCTTTGGAAAAGACTTATGTTACCAAAATCTGTAAATTCAACAGCTGACGACCACTGCGTAGACCTTGTAAACTTTAAAACAGAATCGCTGCTATTTACAGTTTCTGATTCAGGATTAGCTACAACACTAATATCACTTAAAACCCAACCAACTGTACTGCTAATAGAAGTTGTATTAGGTTCATAGTCAGCTAACAATTTACTGTCCTGGGCAGCATAAGTGCTCAACACTATTGCTAGCAATAGTAACATAAATAGAAAAGTTTTTTTCATAATTAATAGTTTTAGTTAATAGATAGAGTTAAATGTTTTATATAATTTTATATAAATATATTTGTCACATTTTATGGAATCTTATTTTTGTAATTTGCGCAACACATAAATGGGTTACCAAAAAATCATCAAAGAATAAAAACAAACAATTCATTTATATAGCATTAGTCAGTTAATATTTAAAATCGAACTAAAACTATATTAATCAGTCAAAAAGCATCTTTAAAATAATCTCTAAAATCTTTGGAATTCTATCATATTAAGTTATCAAATTGGTCAAATTTCATGAGACAACATTTATATATTGCTTTATTGAATTTTACTATTTTTGTATAATAACTAGCATTAAGAATATAAATTAGATGCTAAAAATCGATTTTAATGATTTTATCTATATTCAATAAAAAATTAATATCATATTTTGGTTTGCTGTTTTTTTCTTTGCAATTCATAACTGCTGTACCAGAGAGATATTTATATTTTACTGAAATTGATGGCCTTCCCCGAAACATTACTAACTGCCTTGAACAAGATCGGTATGGTTACTTGTGGATTGGTACAGCAAACGGAGTTGCCCGTTATGATGGTAAGAATTTTTATTGCTATAAAGAACTATCAGGTGTTGGTGTAATTCACTTTCTTTATGACTCCCAAAATATACTTTGGGTCACCACAGATAATGGTTTATATAAATATAATCGCCTGACGAATTATTTTGAATTAATAATCCAGGGTTACATTACAAAAATACAAGAAGATAATGGTAAAATTTACTTCTTAATGATATCAAACATATATAGGCTTGATGGTAATAAAACCACGATTATATACCAGGGAAATGATATTTCCGATTTTTGTTTTTCAAAAGAAGGAATTTGGTTTAGCAAAAGCACTGATGGTGTTAGGCTTCTTAGCCGTGAAAGTGGTTTTAAAGAAGTAATCGCTAATAATTTTAAAAATAAAGCAGTTGCAATTATTAATAAAATTGATGACAAACTCTTTGTTGGTTGCTATAATGGACAAGTATTCTTAGTTTCGGATGATGGAAAATCGACACAAATAGATATCAATAATCACTATTTTATTAAAAGAATAGTAAAAGTTGGACAAGAGATTTGGCTAGCTACTGATGGCAACGGAATTATAATACTTGATAATGACCTTCAATATTCAAGAACAATAAGCAGAAATAAAAACACGAATATTTCAATTAACAGCAACAGTATTTATGATATTTTTACTGGAAATAGCCAGGAAATATGGCTCGCTTCATATGGGGCAGGTCTTACCTGTATTTTGCCCAACAATCTTTTATTTCAAAACATTCTTCCTGAAAAAGGAAATCAAAACTCATTGATAGCCAATGAAGGTACTTCAGTATTTATAAAAGGACCTTATTTCTTCTTTGGTACAAATTATGGCATGTCTATGTGGAATAAAAATACCAGGCAATTTAAAAATTTATCCAGTGATAAATTAAGAAAGGAATTAAATGGAACTAAAGTAACTGCAATACATGTTGACCAAAGCAATAATATTTGGATTGGCACATATGACGGACTATTAGGTAAATACAACATTAATTATAAACTGATCAAAACTTATCATCCGAGTAGTAATACTCCTGATGAGATGCAACAAATTGTTTATTTACAGGAATTAGACTCCAACCATATGCTAATTTTAACACAATTTCGTACAATTATTTTATTAAATTTAAATGTTAATACCGGGCATACCGAGGCATTTGAATTATTTACCAAAGGCAGCAACATTACTTATAGCTTGTTAAATTCTATAAGGAAAAACCAACAAGGTGAATTATTGGCATTAATTTCTGATAAGGGTTTGTTTCATGTAAACTGGAAAAATAATGTATTGGAGAACAAGTTAGAGGAGATGAACAAACGAATCGATTGTTATATTTCCGATTTTTACCATGATAAAAAAGGCAACTACTGGTTTGCTTCTTCAACGGATGGCCTTGTAAGGGTATCAGATGATGGAAAGAATTATAAAAGATGGACGGTAAAGGAAGGATTGCCATCCAATACAGTTGTCAGGATTGAATCTGTAGATGACTATTTTCTTTGGATCAGTACAATTTCAGGAGTTTGCAGGTTTGATACTCAAGCCGAGGAAATACTGAATTTCAACCACAGCGATGGATTACCGGCAAACGAGTTTCAGGAAAGGGCTTCTGCAAAAACAAATGATGGAAGGATAATTTTCGGTTCTACGGCTGGTTTTACTATTATAGATCCTTCAAAATACACTCCTGATACTTCAAGAACAGAAGTAATTATTTCAGATATTACTTTTCAAAACCAAAGCATCAGAAATCCGGAAAGGAAGCAGTTATTGAAACAACCCTTGGAAGACATAAAAGAACTATGGTTGCCTTATCATAAAAATTCATTCTCTATTCATTTTTTTGTTAAAGCAAAAAGTTATATTAAACACCCCAGTTATGCCTATCGTTTGATTGGCCTGGAAAAAAACATGAATTACATTGGGGAAACAAATTATGCTACTTATACTAATTTGTCACCTGGCTCTTATACCTTCGAGATTAAAAGTACAGATAAAGCCCAGGATGGCATTCCCACCAGACTTCTTATTCACATTAAATCACCTTGGTATTTAAGCTGGTATGCATACCTTAGCTATTTTGTCCTATTTTTTACAATGATTTATCTATCCATCTATGCCTATTTAAAAAGGATGGAATTGAAGAAAGAAAAAGAAATATCAGATTTTAAGGTCCAGAAAGAACATGAGCTGACAGAAAATAAACTGGCTTTTTTTACCAATATATCACATGATTTAAAAACTCCTTTAACTCTTATCGATGCTCCTGTAAACGATTTATTGCAGTCTGAAAATCTTAATAAAGATCAGGTTAGTAAACTTTTAATAATTAACCGAAATTCAAAACGCCTCTATAAATTAATTACAGATCTAATCGATTTCAGAAAAATAACACAAAAACGGTATGTATTGAAAGTACGTGAGACAGTAATTTCAGATATTATTTCAGACGTATACCAAGCATTTAAAGAAGAATGTAAAAACAAATCGATAAATTTTGAATATTCTGTAAATGATAATTTTACTGGATTTATAGACGCTGAAAAAATTGAAAAAATACTTTGGAACCTTTTATCAAATGCCATAAAATTTACAAATGAAGGAGGCATTGTGTTATTGAGTGCAGAAGAATTTACAGATAATGAAATAAAGAATTTAAAATTAATAGTCAGGGATCAGGGTATAGGAATATCGGAGGATGATAAAAACAAAATATTTGATCGTTTTTTTAAAGTTGAAAATTCAAAATTAAGAAATCAAGAGGGCACAGGAATAGGTCTTTCGATCGTAAAAGAGCTGGTTGAGTTGCATCATGGTTCAATAAAAGTTGAATCAAAATTAGGTATAGGAACTACCTTTACAATTAATATCCCTTCAAGCAAGGAATATTATTCTGAAAATGAATTAGCCGTGCTTGATGAAACCAAGTATGAAAAATATGAAAATAATGATCTTGAAAATCTGGAAATAAAAACGCAAAACGGTTCGAAACAGAAACATTATAATTTACTCTCAATTTTAATAGTTGAAGACAATTCTGAACTGCGGGAATATTTAACCGGGTATTTTGAAAAAAAATATATGGTTTATCAGGCTGAAGATGGTTATGTAGGATTAAATAAAGCAAAAAAACACAATCCCGATATTATTTTAACAGATGTGCAAATGCCTAAAATGAACGGATATGAATTTTGTAAAGAAATCCGTCAAGATTTCGATACTTCACATATACCGGTCATTATGCTCACAGCGTATGATACTATTGGACAGCAAATAGAAGGACTCTCTACAGGTGCAGATGTTTATATAACAAAACCATTTGAAATACAATTACTAGACGCACAAGTAAATTCATTGCTGGAAAATAGAAAAGCGCTCCGAAACAAATTTAAAGGGATTGAAGCACCTGAAAATTTAGAAAAAACCTTATCACAAAAAGATGTTAATTTTATTCTAGAACTTAAGCTTTTTATTGAAGAAAATATAATACATCAGGATTTAAATGTTAAATCGTTGTCTGATCATTTTGCAGTGAGCCTAGCCCAATTGCATAGAAAAATAAAGTCGTTAACAGGTTCAACTCCAAACAATTTAATTAAAACCATACGTTTAAATAGAGCAAACAAACTACTTCGTGAAAATGGCCTCAGGGTTTCTGAAGCTGCATATCAAACCGGTTTCAGTGATCCGAATTATTTTACCATTTGTTTTAAAAAGGAGTTTGGGGAAAACCCGTCGCAAATTAAATTTGATTAGATCCCAAATAACTTTTTTAATTTAATATATGATGCTTTGTTATATATTTTATAAGTCATTATCCTTAAATATATAAGCTTTATTTTTCAATTAACATATTATAAAATTTCTATTAACAAAATAATTTCCGTATTTGTGAGACATTTATTATGTTGGTTTTTCCATTTTATATTGTTAGCTTATTTTTTTATAAATTGTAGCTTTAAAATTTTACTTAAAATAAACTGACATGTACATACATAATATAAAATGGTTTTTCCTGCTCCTAATATTAATTTCACTGGGATGTTCAAAAATCTCAAATGACAATGGTTTGGTAATTTCTGAAAACGGATATTTCGAAATGCCAGGATTAAATGTTCTGGTTTTTAATAATTCATACTCCGAAGGACATCAAGGAGGAGTAGAGATCATTCATCATAATAACAGGGTTGCAACAGGAGGAAATCTACGATTAACACCATCTCCCGGTCAATGGCAACCTGTTCCCATGCTTGGAGAAGGATTTCAAAAGGTTGGATGCAGTCCTCAGCAAATTGGTTTAATGAGCAGGAAAATTGATACCTTGAACAATGTAATCTCTCTTAATTGTAGTTATCCTGATCCGGGACGAAAGGATAAAGGTTTCAATCCAATAGTATATCCCGATCTTGAAATAAAATACATTGTTACTGTAAAAGCATCAGGAAACTCATTTACGATAAATCTTGATCTTGAAGAACCTTTACCTGATGAGTGGGTAGGACAGGTAGGGTATAACCTTGAATTTTTTCCAGGAGATTTATATGGTAAGACTTATGCCATGGACGATCATAAGGGTATTTTTCCCAGGCAGGCAAATGGGCCAGTTTATATGAATAACAATGGAGAGGCAGAAGTTGTTCCTCTTGCAGAAGGCAACAAGTTGGTTATTGCTCCTGAAAGCGATATGCAACGGATCACAATTGAAAATCGCAGTAGTAAACTTATGCTTCTTGATGGAAGCCTTAAGCATAATAATGGTTGGTTTGTTGTGCGTTCTCTAATTCCTGCTAATACAACTAAAGGTGCTATTGAGTGGATCATTACACCAAATGTTATACCTAATTATATTGCTGATCCGGTAGTTCATAATTCACAGGTTGGGTATCATCCAAAGCAGGATAAAATTGCTTACCTGGAGCTTGATAAAAATGACAAAAGTGTTCATCAAATATCATTAATGAGAATCGAGAGTAATGGTGATAAAGTGCTTATTAAAAAGGAGAAACCAATAAAATGGGGAAAATATCTTCGCTATCAGTATTTCACCTTTGATTTCTCTGAAATAACAGAAAGCGGCATGTATTTTTTGCAATATGGAAACTCTTTTACTTCAAAACCTTTTCCTATTACCCCCGATGTTTATAGTCGACATGTCTGGCAACCAGCTCTTGAATATTTCCTGCCTATTCAAATGTGTCATATGCGGGTAAATCAAAAATATCGTGTTTGGCATGGAGCCTGTCATCTTGATGACGCGCTTATGGCCCCACTTAATATAGCACATTTTGATGGGTATAATAACACAGCAGAAAATTCTACACTTTCGAAGTTTAAACCCCTAGAACATGTTCCCGGACTTAATGTTGGTGGATGGCACGATGCTGGCGATTACGATTTGCGAATCGAGTCCCAATCGTCTGCTGTAATAGCTTTAGCAATGGCATACGAAGAATTTGGGATTGACTATGATGCAACTTATATCAATCAAGAAAACCGTCATGTAGAAATTCATCATCCGGATGGAAAGGCTGACATATTACAACAGGTAGAACATGGTGTTTTATCAATTCTTGGTGGATATAAACAGTTTGGAAGACTTTACCGAGGGATTATTGTTCCTTCACTTCGCCAATATGTTCATTTAGGTGATGGAGCTACACAAACTGATAATAAAGTATTTAATAATTCACAAAAAAAGGCAAAAGCTGCAAAAATGGATGGTTTGTGGTATAAAAAAGTGGCAAACAGGAACTCAAATACATTTGATCCGGAGATGAATCTAGATATGGTTGAAGTGTACGTTCCTGAATTAGATGATCGTTTAGTATTTAATCAAACAAATAAAGGTTTACAACTATATGGAGCAGCAGCTTTAGCAGTCGCCTCACGTGTAATGAAAGAATACAATCCTGAATTATCTAAGTATTGTTTAGAAGTTGCTGAAGATCTTTATAATGCAAATAGAGATATTGATACAAAAAATGGAAGAACCATGCTATCAAAAATACATGTATTAAGCGAACTTATTATAACAACAGAAAAGGATACATATAAAGATGAATTGGTTGCATTGAGCAGCTATTTTGAGCAGTCTTTTAAGCGTGTTGGCTGGACAATTGGCCGGGTGCTGCCATATATGGAAAATCAGGAATTCTCTGAAAAAGCAAAAGAAGCTGCAATAGCATATAAACTAAAATTAGATTCTATAGTGAGCACAACTCCATTCGGAGTTCCTCTTGAAGGAGCCGAATACATGGGCTTTAATCAATATTTTTTCAATAAAGCCTGGCCGGAAATTTATACTATAGATAATTTGTTTAATGCCTTAAACTATATTTTTGGTTGCAGACCGGGAAATTCTACAAATTCATTAATATCTGGAGTGGGAGTTGAATCACCAATTGTTGCGTATGGTACCAATCGTGCAGATTGGAGTTATATACCAGGAGGAACATTTTGGAATGCAGTGAATCTTGTTAGTCCCGATTTTGCGGAAGATAAAAACTGGCCGTTCTTATGGCAGGAACGGGAATATATTATTTCTTCACCCTGCTATCATTTATTCTCCTCGATAGCTGCAGAACAAATCTTAAAAAAAATGCAATAATAATGAAAAATATTTCGTCCTAAATATACTTAATAATTATCCGTTATGTGAGACAATATTTTTAAATTAATTTAAAAAATATCAATACATTTCAGGATAAGACAATACTAGGATTTTATTTTACAATTATCAAAGTATCTGCTCAGGATTCTACTAATAAAAACAATAATGAGTAATCAGTCCTATTTTTATATATTCAACCATTTTTTAAATTCACTTGCTTTGTTATAACTTACAATTACTTCCCTATCTGGTTTTGGATTTAATTCAAGTTTAATTCTGCTTTTCGATGATGCATACATATTTTCTATGGAGGCAATATTAACTATAAACTGACGGTTTATTCTAAAAAAATCTGTTGGGTTAATCATATTTTCCAATTTATCCAACGAATAATCAATAGGGTAGTTATGATGGTTTTTTGTACATAAAAAAACATCATCGTTATTAACATAAAAATAAGCTATGTCATTTGTATTTATGCTTTTTATTTTTTGAGCATAACGAACAATAAACCTCTCCTGATACTTGATTTGTTTATTATAAAAATTAATCAATGCTTCAAAATCTATGGTATTTTTATGGCTTAATTGATTTAATTCTTTGAATTTATTTAGGCTTTGTTCTAGTTGTTGAATTTCAATTGGTTTTAATAAATAGTCTATGCTATTTACTTTAAAAGCCCTGATGGCGTATTGATCGTAAGCCGTTGTAAAAATAACAGGTGTATTAATTTCTATTTGTTCAAAAATTTTAAAGCAAAGCCCGTCAGCAAGATGAATATCTAGAAATATCAAGTCAGTAATGTTATTGTTTAACCAATAAACTGCCTCTTCAATGCTGTCGATTTTACGTTGAACATGAATATTTTTATCAATTTGATGCAGCATTATTTCCAGGTTATCTGCTGCAAACTTTTCATCTTCAATTATTAAAACTTTCATTTTCCGATTACTGTAGATGGATTTGTTTTTTAAAATTATAATTATTCCTGATTTTTTCTGAGAGATAGAATTTATTTTTTTTACAAAATAATTCAGTCAAACTATTTTCTGATACCTGGTCTTTATTGAATTTGGAACCTAATCCAGTATTTACAACTGACACTATACCATCCTTTCTTATAATTTTAAAAAGTTCGTTTATTAGTTTTTCTTTGTCATTTATCATAAATATAACATTGAATAATAATACAACATCAATACTCTCTTCTTGCAATCCTATACCATTACCACTTTGTATTGTCTTAATATTCTTTATATTATACTTTTTTATTTTTTTCTCCATCATTTTTATAGATAATGGATGAATATCCAGCGCATAAACAATTCCTTTCGGGCCTACTATT
>CAZBZX010000027.1:0-1328 GCA_964496465.1 uncultured Bacteroidales bacterium | reverse complement strand
TAGCTGCAGGAAGAGTAATAAATCCGGGGCCACATCCATAATCCAAAACAAAATTTCCTTCCTTTAACCCACTATTGGTAATATCATTGTTTAAATTACGAATATTTTTTACGATACTCATAACAGTTACCATCATTCGAAAATGAATATTTGATACGATATTTTCCTTTTTCATATGATTCAATTTTATTTTATAATCAAGTTTTATTCATCATTTAATAAGGGTAAAACTGCAACATATTCATTATCTTTTATAAAAAATTCAGGTAAGATTTTAGAAATATGCCTGTATCTTTCGGTTAAGTTATTCAAGCCTATTTTGGTCGATTCTTTAGTAGCATCCTTTGATTGAAGATTATTTTTAACTATCAGCGAATTATTCTTAATAAATATTTCAATTTTCAACGGTTTTTTTTCTGAAATTATATTATGTTTTATTGCATTTTCAACAAGCATTTGAAGGGATAAGGGAGGAATATATTTGAATAGTTTTTGGGCGTCAATACTAATTAAGATTTCAAGATTTCCTTTATACCTGATCTCTTGCAAAAAAATATAAGAATTGAGAAATTCTATTTCATCCTTAAGTGAAACCACTATTTTTTCCTTTACATCCAATACATGTCTGTATGTTTTTGAAAATTTTGTTATAAACTCCTTTGCTTTCCCGGGATCTGTATCTATTAACGAATAGATCGTATTTAAGCTATTAAAAAGATAATGAGGATCAATCTGATTTTTTAATGCTTCAAATTGCGATAGGATATTCTCCTTTTTAAGTTGTTCTGTTTGAACCAATGAAATTTTCCACTGCTTAAAATAATAATAGCTCTCAATTACTATAACCGCAAATGAGTTTATTACTATTCCAACTACAGTATTATTAAATAGAATAACATTTAATGGCTGATTACCAAAATGGTTTAAAATGAAATAAAAGAATAATACAAGCAAACAGCCTATTATTGCTGCATTAATATTAGTTACTATAAATAAAATACTCAATCGTTGAAATAATTTTTTAGTCTTGAGGTGTTTTTTTCTTAGCCAATTATAAGTCTTTATATTAACCGCAAAAATTGCTACGCCATTAGAAAATGCATATATGCACCCCATTACAAAGTTATGTGCTGGGGCATAACCGCCTGTTAAATAGAATTTTAATTTAAAAAACACTGGCATTACAATTGCAATTATTATACATGCCAGCAATATTGTTCTATTAAATTTCATACGTTGATAATTATGTATCTAAATATTAATTATAAAAAAACACTACTGAACGAGAAAAAAAATAAAAATTAAGAGGGCTACTTCCCGAAGGTTTC
>CAZBZX010000026.1:305-19593 GCA_964496465.1 uncultured Bacteroidales bacterium | reverse complement strand
TAAAAATAGCATGCAATGAAATCGTAATAATTAAATAAAGGTTACGTGCATTTTCAGGTGATAGCTTTAAAAATTTATATTGAATTGAATTTTGTTTGCACGATGACAAACAATCTCCACAATAAGTGCATGTTAGTCCAGGTTTTCTATTCATTATATCAGAAGTTAATAATGCATCATATTTACATTTTGTTATACATGCCATACAATTGGTACATGTGTCCGCAATTTTAATCCTAAACGGAGAAATATATTTAAAATAATTAGTTAATGTACCAATCGGGCAATAAGTAATACAATGAACCATTTTTTTTGTTCTGTAAGATCTTAAAATAATTATCAACACACCTCCAATTCCAAATGTAATTGCAACAATTGTTGAAATTATTAAACTCACATGTAAAAGTCTGAAAATAATAGTTACAAAAATAATTAATGCTAATCCTATATGTTTAAAATTGAATTTATTCTTAATAGGTTTGTTACTCCTTTTCTTTCCGCAGGCTGCTAAATTGTCAAATGCTCCAAAGTAACATAACTGACTGCACCAGGCAGGACCAGATAATATTACTGTACTTAGAAATAAAATAGGCATAAAAGAAATTCTTGCCCTATAAATTGAACCTGATAAAATCAAAGCCGGAATTGGTAAATGCAATTTCCCGGTCATTAAAAACCTTGATTCAACAAAAATTCCCAACAACAATTGAGAAAAAAAAACGATTGAAAAAACTAACCATGAAATTTTTCTCCATTTTTCAACTTTATCAGGAATCTTCATTTTTTGGATTAAAAAAGCAGCGTAAAAAGACAGAATAATAATTTCAATCCAACCACCTCCATGGATAAACCTTTCAAGGATGATCATTGGATTATCAAGTTTAACATGTATTAAAGCTAAAACTAAAAAGGTAACAATAAATACTTTTATTGAAAGACTGTATTTCTTCAGGTTCATTATTTTAATTTACTAACTTTTAGTCTGGCTTTTTATCATGATTAAAAGCATTTTAAATTTTTCAACAGCTTCAATAACATGTGAAATATTTGCCGGCAGTATTATACTTTCTCCTGATTTCAAAATTGACTCTTTTCCGTTAATTATAATACCAGCCTGTCCATCGATAATCTGAACTATGGCGTCAAAAGGGGCAGTATGTTCGCTTAAACTCTGTCCTTTATCAAAAGAAAATATGGTTACAGTTCCGGTTTCTTTGTTTAAAACAGTTTTGCTTACAATTGCTTCATTTGAATAATTAATTGATTCAATTAACTGAAAGCTTTCAGCTTTTTTAAATTCTTTATTTTCCATTTATTTAAATTCAGTTAAAATAATAAATTTAGTGTCAAATCCAACTATCCTCAAGAATGTCTCCTCTTATTCCAACTGTTTGAACTTTAATAGGTACATTTCGTTCTGCTCTTTCCCTTGCCATTTGTGCCATTTGCATTAATCCCCCACAGCAGGGGACTTCCATGATCATTACAGTTAATGTATTTATTTTTGCATCATCAATTAGTGCAGTTAGTTTTTCGACATAAGATTCCATATTAGAATCTAATTTTGGACAAGCAATTGCCAGTGATTTACCTTTTAAATGCTTGTTGTGAAAATTTCCCAACGAATAAGCAACACAATCGGCAGCTAGCAATAAATCAGAATTTTGAAAATACCCGGCCATTGGGTTTACCAAATGCATTTGCACAGGCCATTGCATCAGTTGTGATGGGGAATCAATAGTTTCACTTGCTAATGCTTGCTCATCAGCAGCAAAACTCATTGTTTTTGATCCGGGACATCCACCAAGATGTTGATGTTCCATGTGTTGAACTTCTACTTTATTATTATTTGTTTCCATAAAATGTACCTCCTCTAGTACTTCTTTTACTGAAAAATCAATATTATTCTCAAATTCTGTTAAATAACCAACACCTTGTTTTAAATATTCAACCTCATTATGTTCTTTTAAATGTTTTAAATGAGCAACTACTGTGTTCTTACCTTTGTTTATCATATCTTTTATCACAGCAATCTCGTCATAGGCTTCAGCTTCTCTTTTTTCGATAGTAATGGCTTCTTGCGGACAATGGCCTATGCATGCGCCAAGTCCATCGCAAAGTAAATCGCTAATTAATCTGGCTTTCCCATCAATTAATTGTAGAGCCCCTTCATGACAATTTGGAATGCATGCTCCACAACCATCGCATTTTTCCTCATCTATATGTACTATTTCCCTTTTCATCTTTTTTATTTTACTTTTAATACAAAAATAAAAGATAAATTAGTCTTAAATTGTAACAAATGTTACAATGCCCATGAAATTTTTGTATTTTTAAGAATAAATTTAATTTATGTTTGATATTCTTCAATATTCTCCAATATTTAAAGGACACACACCTATAGAAATAAAAACATTATTTACCAATGAGATATACCAGGTTATTGATTTTAAAAAAGGTGATTTAATTATTTCACGTGATGAGGAATGCAATAAACTGATAATTTTAATTAAAGGGAATGTGAAAGGCGAAATGTTAAGTTATTCTGGGAAAGTTATAAAAATTGAAGACATTCAAGCTCCCAGACCTTTAGCCATTGCTTTTTTATTTGGGAGAAATAATAAATTTCCTGTTGATATAATTGCCATTGATGATGTTAAGATAATTGTATTACCAAAAAACACTGTTGTTAAATTTATACAAAAAAGTGAAGTTTTTTTAATTAACTATTTAAATTCAGTTTCAAATCGTACTCAATTTTTGACTCGAAAATTGTACTTTCTTTCATTTAAAACCATTAAAGAAAAACTGGCAAATTATATTCTTGAACTATCCAATAAAGAAAAAACTACAGTTGAATTACTAAAATCGCATCAGGAACTGGCAGAATTATTTGGAGTAGCCAGGCCTTCATTATCAAGGGGATTAGCAGAACTTGAAAAAGAAGGAATTATAAAGGTAAACCGAAAAAAAATTCGAATAATTGACCAGCAAAAACTTTCACAGCTACTGAATTAATAATTTCCTGAAAAAAAATTATACCTTCTTTTTTAGATTTATTATCATTAAATTTATATAAATACTTAAAAGCAAATAATTGAATTATCAATATTTGATATGATTTTTGAAATATATTTATTTGAATTATTCATTCATGAAAAATAAAAAGATTCTAATCGTTGAAGATACCTTATTAGTTCTTCATTTTATATCAGATTTATTAGAAAACGAAGGTTATGAGGTAATAAAATCGACTTCAGGTGAAAATGCATTAGAAATTTTAAATTCAGTTACTCCAGATTTAATACTCTTAGAAATTGTTATGCCAAAAATAGATGGATTTGAAACATGTAAAAGATTAAAAAATAATGAAGACATAAAAAATATTCCAATAATATTTATTTCAAGCATTAATAAAACAACTGATAAAGTTAAAGTATTTAACCTGGGAGCTGTTGACTATGTAACAAAACCTATTCAACCTGATGAGCTATTAGCAAGGGTAAATACGCATTTAACAATTAATCAATTACAAAAGGAATTAAAGGAAGCAAACGAAAATCTAAATAAAAAAGTTAAAGAGAGAACAATAAAAATAGATGAAACAAATAAAAAGCTTTTACATAAAAATACTGAATTAACAAATGCATTAAGTGAATTAAAAGAAAGTGAAGAAAGATTATCTGTATTTATGAATTCTGCAACTGACTCCTTCTATTTATTAGATAAGCAATTAAATTTTATAGCAGTAAACAGAAATGGTTTGGAGATAATAGGAAAACCGGAAAAAGAAGTTGTTGGAAAAAATATTACTGAAATTGTTCCAGGTATTAAAAAATCAGGCAGGTATGATGAGCATATGAAGGTGCTAAAAACCGGAAAACCTTTTATTATTGAAGATTTTATTCCGCATCCTGTTTTTGGCGATAAGCACTTTCTACTTAAGTCATTTAAAGCTAGAGAATATTTAGGAGTAATATTAACAGATATAACAGACAGAAAAAAAGCAAGTAATGAAATAAAAAAAGAAAAGGAATTTTCTGATTTAACCATAAATGCTATAAACGATACATTTTTTGTTTTTAATCCTGCTAATGGAAAAGCAATAAGATGGAACAATGCTTTTGAAAAAATATCAGGGTATTCACGCAATGAGATACAAAAAATGAAAGCTCCTGATTCATATTATAGCGAGGAAGATTTAAATAAAGCTGCTGAAACAATAAATAAAGTAATAAAAGGAGAGACACCCAAAGTTGAAATAGACTTAATATGTAAAAATAAAAATAAAATACCATTTGAATATCAGGCTTCAATTATTAATGATGAAAAAGGAAATCCCAAGTACATTATTTCAATTGGTCGTGATATAACTGAACGCAGACGAGCAGAAAAAAATTTAAAAGAAAGTGAAACGAGATTTAATGCTTTTATGAATTATTTACCGGCTGCGGCATTTATTAAAGATATTGATGGTAAAACATTATATATTAATAAATATTTTAATTCAGTATTAGGTAGCTCTGAAGATTGGATAGGAAAAAAGACGGATGAGTTATTTCCAAAAGAAATTGCTGAAGCAATGATCAAAGATGATCGAAAAGCGCTTGAAGAAGGTTATAAAGTTAAAGAAGAAACATTACCAGATATAAATGGAAATATAAAAACCTTCCAAACACACAAATTTGCAATTAAATTATATGAAAACGTAAAAGCGCTTGGAGGATTTGCAATAGATATTTCTAAACAGAAAAAGGCTGAGCAAGCCTTAATAGAAAGTGAAGAACGCTTCCGTTTACTTATAGAAAATATACCTACTGTTACTTGGGTCACCAGCCAGGAAGGTAAAACAATATACGTTAGTCCAAATATTGAAGAAGTTTATGGCTATACACAAGAAGAAATAGCGAAAGGTGGAAAAGAACTATGGTTTGGAAGGATTCATCCTGATGATGTGGGCAAGGTAAAAAGTGAATATCAAAAATTATTTATAAAAGATAATGATTTTAATATAGAATATAGGATTAAACGTAAAGATGGTAAATGGATTTGGTTGCATGACAGAGCAAATATTTTTCAAAAACAAGGAGAAATGCTTTATGCATACGGTGTATTCTCTGATATTACAAGGGAAAAACAGGCAGAAAGAGCCCTAAAAGAAAGCGAAAACAGATTTAAAAGTATATTTAATCAATCTCCAATTGGTATTGGGTATTATGATAAAGATGGAATATGTATTGAAATTAATCAGGTAGCGCTTGAAATATTCGGTATCTCTGATAATAAATACGCTTCTGGATTTAAACTATTCGAAGATCCAAATATTTTAGAAGAACTATTAAACGAAATAAAGAAAGGAAATACAATTAGTTACAGATCAGAATTTGATTTCGAACTGGTTAAAAAATATAAATTGTATCCAACTTCAAAAAAAGGTAAAATATTTACTAATGTTGTTATATCTCCTTTTTATGGTCAGAATAATCAACTATTAGGCTATATTGGACAAGTTCAGAATATTACTGATCAATTATTAGCTGAAAAAGCGATTAAAGAAAGTGAAGAAAGATTTAAAAAACTTTCCGGAATTGCATTTGAAGGGATAATGATCCATGATAAAGGTATTTGCGTTGAAATAAACAAGGCTATTTGCAAAATTACCGGTTACAACCGTGAAGAACTTATAAATCAGCATGTATTTTCAAAGCTAGTAAAACCCGAATATCTTGACTTAGTAAGTAATAAAATTAAAGATAACTATGACAAACCTTTTGAAATGGAAATTATAAATAAAAAAGGTAAAACTATTCCTATTGAAGTAATTGCAAAGGAAATTATTTGGAATGGCAAAAAAATGCGTGTTGGAGCTATAAGAGATATTACAGAACGTAAAGAAGCCGAGCGTGCTCTGGTAAAAGAACGGCAGGAACTCAAACTTATTATAGATTCTTCACCGATAATAATTTTCTATAAAGATAAAAATGGCAAATTTATCCGCGTTAATAAAACATTTTCCGAAGCGCTTAACATGCCTGAAGAAAATTTTATTGGAAAAACAGTTTTTGATTTATATTCTTCTGAGATAGCCGAAGATATGACAAGCGATGACCAGGAGGTTTTAAATAAATTAAAGGCTAAACTTAATATTATAGAACAATATGAATCTGCACATGGTATAAGATGGGTTCAGACAGATAAAATACCAATTTTTGATGAAAATAATATTCCATTCGGACTAATAGGTTTTGCTCAGGATATTACTGAACGCAAGCAAACTGAACAATCTTTAAAAGATAGTGAAGCAAAATACCGTCAATTATTTGAAAGCAATGTTTATTTAACATACATAACTGATATAAAGGGAAATATATTACTGGCCAATGAAAGTGCAGCCAAATTTTTTGGATATACGAAGGAAACAATAGTTGGAAAATCATTTTTTAGTCTACGTCCTGACCGTGCACAAATTTACCAGGATGTTATTGACAGAATTGTGTTGAAGGGTGAAACAATTCAGTTTGAAACTTTATATCCTGCTGCGAATGAAGATAAATGGCTGTTTGTAACTGTATCTCCATTAAAATATGATAATGAGATAAAATTACAAATTATAACACAAGATATTACTAAACGAAAAAAAGCTGAAGCTGCACTTATTGAAAGCGAAGAAAAATTCAGGCTTATTTTTAATTCAGTTGCTGATGCTGTGCTTATTTTAGATATGCAAGGAAATTTTATTGAAGTGAATGAAGTTGCCATTAAACGTTATGGTTATACAAGAGTGCAATTCCTTACTATGACCCCAAAAAATATTTTACCAGATCATATACAACATATCTTTCCTGAACTTTTTAATGAAATAATAAATAAAGGGCACGTAATAGCTGAATCAGAACATATATATTCGAATGAGAAAATAATACCTGTTGAAATAAATGCCCGAAAAACATCTTACAAAGGTAAAGAGGCAATTATTACCGTAGTAAGAGATATTACTGAACGAAAACAAAAACAGAATGAAATTTATAATGCTGTTATTAAAGCTGAAGAAAATGAGCGAAGTCTTCTGGCAAAAGATTTACATGATGGGATTTCTCCATTACTATCAACAATCAAAATATATACTCAAACGTTGGATGATGATATTGATGAAAAAATTAAGGCCATTGCTCATGAAAAAATCGGGCTTACTCTTGACGAAGCAATAGCCGGTATAAAAGAAATATCAAATAACTTAAGTCCGCATATACTTCATAATTTCGGGTTTGTTGCTGCTATAAAAACATTTATTGACAAATTAAAAGGATTAAAAGAAATAAATATTAAATTTAGTTATAATCTAGACGAACGATTTGATGAAAAAATTGAGATAACTATATATAGAGTTATAGTTGAGCTTGTTAATAATACCCTGAAGCATGCAAAAGCCAGTTCAATTTTAATAAAGTTTTCTAAAAAAAAGAATGAAATATTGGTAAATTACTTAGATAATGGTAAAGGTTTTAAGGTAGACAATATGTTAAAGAAGAAAAAGGGTATGGGGTTATATAATATTATAAATCGAATTGAATTTTTAAAAGGAACTGTTACGATTAATAGTGAAAATAAAGATGGTACTTTAGTAGAGATAAGAATACCAATAAATGGAAAAAAATAAAAAAATATTTATAGTTGATGATCACGAATTGTATAGAGATGGTTTAAAATTCTTTCTTGATCAAGTTAGTGAAATGCAAGTTATTGGCGAAGCTGCGGATGGTGAAAAATTTTTATCAATGCTCGATGTATGCAAACCGGATGTTGTTTTAATGGATATATCTATGCCCAATATGGATGGAATAGAAGCTACGAAAGAAGCGCTTAAAAAATTTCCTGAATTAAAAATTATTGCTTTATCTAGTTTTGGAGATGAAGCATATTATAAAAAAATGATTGAAGCCGGAGTAATGGGTTTTGTGTTAAAGGAAGCAGGTAAAAATGAAATTGAAGAAGCTATTCATTATATATTGGATGGAAAGCACTATTTTTCAAGAGAATTATTACATAATATCGTATTTAAAAAGGATACGAATCAAGAAGATCTTGATAAAAGAATTGGTTTATCAAAAAGGGAAAAAGAAGTATTAACTCTTATTTGTCAAGGCTTCTCAAACAATGAAATTGCTGAAAAATTATTTATTAGTCCAAAAACTGTAAATAATCACCGAACTCATCTAATAGAAAAAACTGCCACAAGAAATTCAGCTAACCTGGTGATGTTTGCTATGAAAAATGGGTTGATTGAGATTTGATTAATAGTCATTCAGAACTCCTGTCTGCCGACAAGAAGGTGTTTCGGAATCTTTTAAATTATTAATCATGCTTCGATAAGCTAATCATAACAAAAAGGACTTCTGTAATTACTTTATAAATTTTCGGCCCTCTTAATATCGACTTTTTTTTAATCGTTCTTTTCTCTTTGAAAGAAAAGAACCAAAAGTTCAAGGCTGATGATAATTTTTTGCAAAATTATGTCACCTGCTTTTGAATGCATTCCAAGCCATACCGTTAATATGCAGGAATTATTCTCAAAATTTTACCCGGTATTCATGGAATGCTTACAAGTGCCATACCCTCTAGCAGGTTCCATATTTTGTTACAAAAATTCTCATAGGCCATTTCAAATCATTTAATTTTGTATGGTTAATGTTGCCTAATGATGAAAACAATAAAAAGACTATAGTAATTGCTTTTTCAAATTCTAATCCTCTCAACTTCGACATTCTTTTAATCGTTCTTTTCTCTTGTAAGAGACTATGGTTTTTTAAACATAGGGCCTTGAAAGAAAAGATTCCTTCTTTCACCAAAAATTCAACAGGCAGAGACACAGTATGTCACTCTGAGCTTGCCTGCCCCGCCTAAGGCGGTGGTCGAAGAGTTGCTTAATAAAACACCATATGCTTCGATAAACTCAGCATGACTTAATGGTTTGTCACACAAAGCAGAATCGAAGGGTCTAAAAGCATAATAATTGATCTAATTTAATTTGAAAATAACGAGGCTGTCTCAAAAGAATAATTATCGTCATTGCGATGACGACAAAGGAGGAAGAAGCAATCTGTTTAATTAAATGCGGATTGCTTCGTCGTGCCTCCACGCAAAGACGTTATAATTTGATTTTTAAGACAAAATCCTTTTTAATTTTAACTCCTATTTATAGCCTGACTTTTAAAACGCCCTTAGCTTTTATCAATCATTCACCTTATAAAACATCAATAAAAACAAGGCTTACAAAATCCTAAAATTATAAAATAGTAGAATACTCCTATTAATATATAAGTTAATTCCACCAGGTCAAATTAGGATATTTTCCCTCCTTTTTGATGTTTTTACCTCTTAACATCAAGGTCTTTAAAAATATAAATTTAACCATAACTTTTAAACTGAATTATGACAGAAAAACTAAAAATAAAAATTGTTGACGATAATACTTCTTTTTGTGAAGGGCTTAAGTTTTTTATAGAAAATACATTATCCTATAAAGTAATTAGTATTGAAAATAATGGTAAAGAATTTCTTGATTCATACAATTACAAGAATGCTGATATCATTTTAATGGATATTGAAATGCCTGAATGTAATGGATTTGAAGCAGCAAAAATAGCTTTATGGAGTTATAGGGATTTAAAGATTATAGCCATTACCTCTTATGAAGATAAGATTTATCTCAAGAAACTTGTTTTAGCCGGTTTTATGGGTTGCGTAATTAAAGAAAAAGTTCATACTGAACTAAAAAAAGCAATTCAAACGGTAATGAATGGCAAGTTTTATTTTCCCGATACTATTAAATTAGAATAATGATATTATAAATATTTACCAATACTAATAGTTAACCTTTAAAATATAAAATTATGGATGATTTATTACAAATTAAGGAAAACAGCATAAGCTACTTTACCCTTAAATTAGGTAACGAGCTGTTTGCATCGCATGTTATGTATGTAGTAAACATCGTTGAGGTACCCAAAATAACTAAAGTACCTAAAACCCCAGAATATATTAAAGGTGTTATTAATCTACACGGTGAGGTTTTGCCAGTAATTGACATCCACTTAAAATTTGGCATGGAACCAGCTCAATTTACTTCTAATACTTGTGTGCTCGTTCTGCAAGAACAATTAGAAAAAGAAGTAGTTGAATAATAGTTTTTAAAGAATTTAGATTCAGATTTTGAAAAATACTAAACTTACAATTAAACCATTTGTTTAATTGATTTTTCCAATTCGAAGTTTATTCCCCGCCTGATTAGCGGGGAATTTTTATTAATAATAAAAAAATTTAATCCCACACATATCTCCAGGTTCCATCCTTTTGGCGTTTCCAGACTGTATGAAAATATCCATTGTATTCAACTATTTTTCCTGTTGTATCTTTTGCAGAAAAGAAAGACTTTCCGTATGTGTAACCAAAATCGTCAGAAGCTGCAACATCTACAAAATCAGGTTCCCATTCAAGCTTTAACTCGGTATATGGATAATTGTTATAATACTCTTTAATTGCTTCCTTGCCCTTAACTAATCCATTTCTTCTGTTTATTACAGCATTGCTGTCTGCATATTGATAAAAAGCTTCAGCAATTCCTTCAGCAGCAAGTAACTTTGCAAATTCTCTTTCGGTGTTGATAATTTCCAATTTGTATTTTTCAATACTTGCCTTGTCTTTATTCGGTAAGCATGACAATAAAAATAATAAAGAGATTAGAATTGATATCACATTAATTTTCATAACAATTAGTCTAATATAAGTAATATATTAATAAGCTTCAGGGACAAATGTCTGGTCTGATATAGGTGGTCTTACGTATTTTTTTCTTTCAACTCGTGGTGGAAGTTTTACAGGTTTTGGTGTAAGATCTTTATATGGAATTACGCTTAATAAATGTGTTATACAATTAAGTCTGGCTCTTCTTTTTTCATCAGCTTCTACAACATACCAGGGAGCTTGTTTTAGGTCTGTGAATTTAAACATTTCGTCTTTCGCTTCGGAATATTCCACCCATTTTTCACGTGAAGCCAAATCCATTGGACTTAGTTTCCATCGTTTTGTAGGATCTTCAATCCTATCTTTAAATCTTTTTTCCTGTTCTTCATCAGAAACAGAAAACCAATATTTTATTAAAATAATCCCTGAACGCAAAAGCATGCGTTCAAACTCAGGACAGGTACGTAAAAATTCCTGGTATTCCTCCTGGGTACAAAAACCCATAACATGTTCAACTCCTGCCCTGTTATACCAACTACGGTCAAACAACACCATTTCTCCAGCTGCCGGTAAATTAGGGACATAACGTTGAAAATACCATTGCGATTTTTCTCTTTCAGTAGGAGTTCCTAGAGCAACTACCCTACAAATTCTTGGATTTAAACTTTGTGTAATTCGTTTTATCGTCCCTCCTTTTCCAGCTGCATCCCTGCCTTCAAAAATAATAACTACTTTTAGTCCTTTAACTTTAATCCATTCCTGCAACTTTACCAGTTCAACTTGTAATTTAGCTAATTCTTTTTCGTAAAATTTCTTTTTAATTTTTTTGTGAATCTGACTTTTATCACCAAAATATACTTCTTTTTCAGTAGTTGAAGAATTTTGATTTTTGCTTTCTTTATGTTTTTTTGACTTTTTCATGAGGCAGGATTTTACATTATTACTATCAAATTTACATAATTTCAATGACATACTAATTTTATTCATAAATTATTATTGATAAGGATTAAAAACTAGTTCCGTTGTTGTTTGTTACCTATTTATGAATAATTTACCCCCTATTATACTATTTGATGGATATTGCCATTTATGTTCAGGATTAATTAAATTTCTTTCAAAAAGAAGTTATATTATTAAACCTATCTTCATTGCCTCACAGTCTGATGAAGGCAAAAAATATATTGAAAAATATGAGTTGATTTACGAAAATGAGACGGTTTATTTGATTATGAAAGGAATAGTTTATTCAAAGTCAACAGCGATAATCAAAATATTTTCTATAATGAAAGGAATATGGAAAAATGGAAAATACTTCATCATTATCTCTCCGAAAATAAGAGATTATATTTATAATATAATTGCCAGATATAGGTTCAGAATATTTGGTAAAAGGGCAACGTGTTATATACCTCCCGAAAATTAACTATTATTCATAATGGCAATTATTTCATCAATAGTTTTTGATGAATTAGGTAAAATATTGGGGGGAACAGGTTTGCCTGTTCGTTCTGACACAATATATCTTTTACAAAGTGAATATTTCTCTATACCTGCATTACAAAATAGAGTTTTATAAATTTTTGTTGATTGATCTCTTTTTAAAATTTCGCCTTTAAACAAAGGACATTTGGCAGTCTTTGGACAAACTTCTTCGTTCATATAATTACGGTTTAAATTAACTTAACTAAATTACAAAAACTTATATCAAAAACAATTTCTTCCTAAAAATCAGTTATTTATGTAATATTAAGTGTTTTATAAATTACTATGGTAAGACTGGGTAAGAAGTTTTAATAATGTGCTAAAAGATTTTATTGAATCTTCGGTTAATTTTGAAATTGGCTGTTTTTTTAATTTTAATAGTAAAAAACCATATAGTCCATTAAAAATAACGTAAATATCGTTTAACTGGTCATTTCCGGATTTTTGTTTAAAAAAACTAATATTGTCCTCTGCTTTATTATAAGCTTCGATATAATTAATATTTTCATTATTTTTAATTAAGGATAAATGTAAATTATTTAATTCGTCAATTTTTTTTATTATGAATTTAAAATGTCCTTGTTTCTCTATTTTCTCAACTTTCATTAAATCAATCAATCCTTCATACCAATTTTCTATCTTTTTTATAATATGTTGAGATTGATCATATTTTAATATAATATTTTGTTTTAATAGCTCAATATTAAAATTATTGGCCCTGATAATATCTTCTACCTGCCACATGTATAGAACATATTCTGCAATATTCGTCTTTTCTAATTCTTTTGCAATAAGCATAGGTTAATTTAAGATTTAAGATTTATAATTTTGGTTTTGGCAATAAAAAAAATAAATTTAAAATTACTAAAAATCGTCATCTTGAATTTTATCAATTGTCCTTCTTTCCTTTTTTGTTGGTCTCCCGGTACCTCTATCTCTAATAAAAAAACCTGATGGTTGCAATTTTAGTTTCAATAATTCTTCTTCTGAAGTCAAGTCATCAATATACTCTTGAACTAATTTTGCTGCAACCCTATTTACCAATATTGATTTTACTTTATAAGTATAAATTACAGGCATTTTCTTTACCATTATAATTTCTCCACCCTTGATAATCCTTGAAGGTTTGACTTCAATATTATCAATTATTATTTTTCCTTTCTTGCAGGCATCAGTTGCTAAACTTCTTGTTTTATAAATTCTAACCGCCCACAAAAATTTGTCAATTCTAATTTCCTTATCCGTCATCATTTTAATTCTTTATTTCTAATCTAAACCCGGTTCCGTGCACATTTAATATAGAAATTGACGGGTCATCTTTTAAAAACTTTCGCAATTTAACAATATAAACGTCCATACTTCTTCCCATAAAATAATCATCTTCACCCCAAATATGCTTTAAAGCTACATCACGACGCAATATATCACCTTTGCTTAAACACAATAAATGTAGCAATTCTGCTTCTTTTTTAGTTAAATGATTTGAAGTATTATCTTTTTCCAACAATCTTTCATAATAATTGAATTTATATTTACCTATATTAAAAATTGCAGCTTTATCAGCATCGTTTTTAAAAAAAACTGATCGTCTTAAAATAGCATCTATCCTTAAATTTAATTCTTCAGTACTAAATGGTTTGGTAATATAATCATCGGCTCCTATTTTAAATCCTTTCAATCTGTCTTCCTCCAATCCTTTCGCTGTTAAAAATATAATAGGAATTAATTTATCTTTTCGCCTTATTTCTTCAGCTAACGTAAAACCATCTTTTAATGGCAGCATCACATCTAAAATTAATAAATCAAAGGAATTATTTAAAAAAAAATCTAATCCTTGTTCACCATTTGAACTTAGTTGAACCTCATAGCCCTTAATTTCCAGAAAGTCCTTTACAACAAAACCTAAATTCTCATCGTCTTCAACTAATAATAATTTTGCTTTGTTTTTCTTCATGATTGATTCATTTTAAAGGAAGTTGAATATCAAATCTTGTTCCTTTTCCTAATTCACTCTTTACAGTTATAAAACCTGAATGAGCTTCAATTAATGTTTTTGCGTAAAATAATCCTAATCCAAAACCTTTTACATTATGAATATTACCTGTAGGTACCCGATAGAATTTATCGAAAATATGTTTTAAGGTTTCACTTGGCATACCGATACCATTATCCTCAATTGAAATAATAATGGAATCATCTAAATTTATTGTATAAATTGTTAATTGTAATTTATCATTTGAATATTTAACTGAATTTTCAATCAAGTTTTTAATAATATTTCCAAAATGCAAAGGATCAACCTTTATTTCAGAAACTTCAGCTCGTAAGTTATACTTAACCTTTACTTCTTTTTCGCATCTTTCAAGGCATAAATTTGTTATCGTATTTCTTATTAATTCATGAATATCGATCTCAGTTTTGTGTAAATAATAGGCATCTTTGTTTATTAAAGCAGTTTGTAGAACCCTATCAACCTGTGATCTCATGCGCTGATTTTCATCAAAAATAATTTTCGCGTAATGCTTAATTCTCTCTCTCGAAGCCTTTTCATCAGTACTTAACAGCACTTCCGTCGCAACAGATATAGTAGATATTGGTGTTTTAAACTCATGAGTCATATTATTTATAAAATCATCTTTTATTTCAGAAAGCTTTTTCTGTTTTAAGATGGAATAAATTGTATATGAAAAGCTTAAAAACACAATTAGGACAAATACTATGGATAAAATTATCCAAACAGATAATTCAACTAAAACATTTATAAATTTTGAAGGAAAGTTAACTTCCAGATGATAATATTCAGGTTCCCAAATACATGAAAAACAAACTTTATGTGTATTAAAATTTTTCTTTTTATAATTTTCATCACCTACCATGTACACTACTTTCCCATCTTCTGAATTAATAATTGCATAAGAATAAGGTCCTTCAACTTTATGATTTATAAAATATTTTTTAATTAATGAATCGATATCTGTATATTTCAATACATCAACAACATTAATTTCATCTTTATTCAGTTTATCAGTTAAAGAATATTTATTGTATTTATTTCCTCCATTTTTACTTAGCATTTCTTCCAGCACATCATCAAGGGCCATATCAACCCTGTGATCATATTGTTTTTCAGAAATTTTATAGGCGTTTCTAATCCAAAAAGTTTGAATACTTACCAACCCAATTAGTGAAATTGAAGTAAAGATGATTATAAATTTAATTGTAGATTTTTTCATCAATAAAAAACAAACAATAAAAATACACTAAAATTGAGGAATTATGTTTGAATTAACATAAGTTTAACAAAGAAGTGTATGTTTTGTTCTACTTATTATTGTACTGATTCATAGTTTGTTCAAGACCGACAAATGAAAAGTTATGAATGATTTCAATTGCTTTTTCAATTCTTTCGGGCAATAATTTAATTTCTTCTTCTGTCCACTCTCCTAAAACGTAGTTTACTTGTTGTCCAGGATGAAAACCATCTCCAATTCCGAATCTTACGCGCGCAAATTCCTGGGTGCCGAGTATCTGAATAATATGGTAAAGTCCATTGTGACCTCCATCTCCACCTTTTGCCCGAATACGAATTTTGCCAAATGGGATTGCAATATCATCAAGAATAACTAATAAATTTTCGATTGGGATTTTTAATTTTTTAAGCCAATAATTTACTGCATTTCCACTTAAATTAACAAAAGTTGAAGGTTTTAAGCAGTAAATTAACCGTCCTTTATACTTAGTTTCACCAATAAAACCATAACGTTTATCCAGAAATGAAAAATTGGATACTTTCGAAAAAGTATCCAATATTTCAAACCCTATATTATGTCTTGTATTGGCGTATTTATCACCGATGTTACCTAATCCTGTAACAAGATATTTCAAAAGTATAAGTATTTATTTAGCAGATGTTTCTTCAGCTGGTTGTTTTTCCGCAGCATCTCCTGTTGCTCTAGCTTCTCCTGTTGCTCCTTCTTCACCTTCTTCTCCTTCTTCTCCTTCTTCACCTTCTTCTAAAATATCAGTTTCACTTTTTGCAATACGGGTTAATTTAACTGAGCAAATTACATTATCCTTTGGATCTAGTAATTCCAAATTATCAAAGCTTACTTCACTTACCTTTAAAGATTTCCCAAGTTCCAAATTACTAATATCAATATTTAAATAATCCGGTAAATCTTTAATTAATCCTTTAACAAGTAATCTACGTAAATGGATATGCAATTTTCCACCTTGTTTTATTCCTTCAGAATTCCCAAATGTTTTAACCGGAAGACCAATAATTATTGGTTTATCAATATTGATTTGTATAAAATCAATATGGGTAACCTTATCAGTTACCGGATGAAATTGAATCTCTTTCAATGTAGCATCAAATTTCTTCCCTTCAATATCTAATTTAATTATATATACTTTAGGTGAATATATTAGATTTAATAAAGAATTATCAGTTACATGAAAATGAATATTTCCCTTCCCACCATATAAGTTACAAGGAACATTCCCCTCTTTTCTTAGAGATTTTGAATAACTTTTTCCCAGGTTTTTTCTATTAGTTCCTTTAATTTCAAATGATTCCATCTTAAAATGCTTTAAAATTTTGAAGTGCAAATATAATATTAAAAAATAAAAGTTGAGCTTATTGATTGATAATTATAAACTTTATTTATTATATCCGAGAATAAATCAGCAACAGAGAGAATTTTTATTTTATCAATTTGTTTTTTCAGGGGTATTGTATCTGTAACAATGAGTTCTTCAATAGCTGAATTCTCAATTCTTTCATATGCTGGCCCTGATAATACAGGATGTGTTGCTAATGCCCTCACACTTTTTGCACCATTATCTTTCATCATATTAGCTGCCATAGTTAGCGTTCCTGCAGTATCAATTAAATCATCTATTATTATTACATTTTTACCTTGAATATCTCCAATTATTCTCATCTGATCAACAACATTGGGTTTTTTCCGCTGTTTATAACAAATGGCCATATCTGTTTTTAAAAAAGTAGCATAAGCATTAGCTCTTTTCGAAGCACCCATATCTGGAGCAGCAATAACTAAATTATCCAAACCTAAATCTTTAATATAAGGAACAAAAATAGTTGAGGCATACATATGGTCAACAGGTACATTGAAAAATCCCTGAATTTGGTCAGCATGCAAATCAATGGTCATTAGCCTTGATATTCCAGCTGCTTCGAGTAAATCAGCTACGAGTTTTGCTCCTATTGATATTCTGGGCTTATCTTTTCTATCCTGACGAGCAAATCCAAAATATGGAATAACCGCAACAATTTTATATGCAGATGCTCTTTTTGCCGCATCAATCATTAATAATAATTCAAATAAATTATCTGTAGGCTGAAATGTAGATTGAATGATAAAAACTGTTGAACCTCTAACTGACTCTTCGAAACAAGTATGAAATTCACCATCGCTATATTTAAATATCGAACTTTTACCTAATTCAACTCCAAAACTTTTTGAAATTTTTGATGCTAGCTCTGTAGTAGCGCTACCCGAAAATAATTTAATAGGTGATTTTGGAGGCATATTATTCCTTTTTTATTAGGGTTGCAAAGTTAAAAAAAAAATCTATCTGGCATCAATAATAATATTCTTTAATCAATATTTATTTCTTTATAAAATCAGTCTTGATGGTTTCAATAAATTCTAATATTTCATTCTTACCATTTTGATTGATTATTGAGGTAATAAATATTGATGGAAGGGTTTCCCACGTTTTTAATAATTGTTTTTTATAATAGTCAAGGTTTATATTCAATTCATCTGAACTGAGTTTATCAGCTTTTGTAAATAATAATGCAAAAGGGATTTTACTTTCACCTAAGAAAGTAATAAAATCAATATCAATTTGCATAGGTTTGTGCCTGGAGTCAATTAAAACAAAAAGACAAAATAAATTTTCCCTTTTTAGTATATAATCAGTAATCATTTTATTAAAAACTTTTCTATCTTTTTTAGAAACTTTAGCGTATCCATAGCCAGGCAAATCAACTATATACCATTCTTCATTTATCAAAAAATGGTTTATTAATTGTGTTTTACCAGGTGTTGATGATGTCTTGGCAAGCTTCTTTTGATTCACTAGCATATTAATTAATGAAGATTTACCTACATTCGACCTGCCGATAAATGCAAATTCGGGTTTATCGGGTTTAGGACAAAATTGCACATTTTGGTTACTAATTATAAATTGAGCAGATTTAATTTCCATCACGAATTGTTAATAAATCAATATATATTTTGGAAAAC
This sequence comes from uncultured Bacteroidales bacterium, assembly GCA_964496465.1. GTDB lineage: Bacteria > Bacteroidota > Bacteroidia > Bacteroidales > CAYFUP01 > CAZBZX01. The sequence continues at coordinate 1,090 of CAZBZX010000026.1, read as the reverse complement.
AAATATACTTATTTGATTGTCGTATATATTAAAATCATTAATTTAATAAAAAAAATGATCAATGGCGCTTTATATATATCCTAAATCAAAACAAGTTGATGGTGAATTTAATGGAGGTGAAATTAAAGAAAAAAAGCCTATTGGATTTCCACAAGACGGAGGTGATTTAAAGTCGTATTCAAATTTATTTTACTGGGCCCATGGATGGGCACAAAAAGACAGTACTATTGCAGAGCATCCACACAAAGGTTTCGAAATTATTACGTATATTATTCAGGGAGAAGTTGAGCATTACGACAATAAATACAAAATTTGGCGAAAGTTAATTGCTGGAGATTTACAAATCATTAGATCAGGTAATGGAATAACACATGCTGAAAGTATGAGTAAAAATGCACAATTTTTTCAAATCTGGTTTGATCCTGATATTAGTAAGTCAATTAATTCTGAAGCCAGTTACAATGATTATGCCTCGGATAAATTTCCTATTGAAATTGATAAAAATAAAAGCACCATCATTTTTAAAGGTGAAAAATCTCCTTTAGAAATGAACTCTGAAGGTGTTGTAATTAAAGAAATTTCGCTTGGAGAAGGAACTCATCAATTTAACTTAAATAAAGAAAAAATATATTCCTGTTATTTAATCGAAGGAATCCTAAGTATTAAAGATCAAACCTTAAGTAAAGGTGATTTTTTTATTATTAAAAATCAGCAAGAAGAAAGTTTTATCGGGATAAATAATGCACGAATTTTTATAATTGAAACTCCACTAAGATTAAGTTATA
>CAZBZX010000026.1:0-295 GCA_964496465.1 uncultured Bacteroidales bacterium | reverse complement strand
GAAAAATATAACTGGTCAACCTCCAGGAACGCTAATTTACGTTGGAAATGAAGAAGTAGGAATCGATCAACTTCCGGCTAAATTAGGTGAGATAAAAGGAACTTCTAAAGAAGATAATTTGGTTATCCGGGCAGATAAAACAGTTGCTGTAGATTTAGTTATAAAAGTTATGCTGTAATACATGGTATAAAAAAAAAGTGATAATCTAATTAAAATTAAAATCTTACGATTAAAACTCTCTCCTGTTTTGTGCGCCATAACGACGCTCTAAAATTGCATTATTGATTATCAGTTG
>CAZBZX010000025.1:15551-19854 GCA_964496465.1 uncultured Bacteroidales bacterium | reverse complement strand
TCAGTATTTCGTGTTTTCTTTAAATCGTGTTTAAATCGTTCCGATATATATCCAATTATTTCATTAGCACTGGTTTCAATAGGTTTGTTATTTACATTAATCTTTGTAAATTTTCCCTTATCAAATATGAAATTCGCATATTGTATTTCTTTTCTTACTAAATCCTTGTCTATATATGTAGCATTAGTTGTATTCCCCATCTGCATTAGTCTTTTTTCCCTTTGTGCAATGAGATTAGTTTCTCCAATAGCTAATCCAAATACTCTTTTTGGGTCAACTTTAAAAAGATCTTCAGTAGGAGGAATTCCATGGACAAGAGGAACATTTGCTACCTTCCAACCAAACATCGACATATAAATACTCAACGGCGTTTTTCCACTTCGTGAAACTCCAGTTAATATTATATCAGCATTTTTGATATTTTTTGTATTTAACCCATCGTCATGATTCATTGTATACTCAATCGCTGCAATTCGATCAAAATACAAAGTATTTGTTTTTTGATATAAACCTGGAATATTAACCGATACTAATTTAAGCTCATCATCCAGGAAATCGGCCAAAGGTCCCATAAAATCAATATGTTTTACATGATATTTTTCACATGTTTCAATTATTTTTTTTCTGAGCACAGCATTAACCATCGTATGAGCTAATATTCCATTATTTTCTTTTACTGTTAAAACTGCATCTTCAATTTTTTTATTAGTTTGCACTTCAGGAATAACTCTTACAGGAATATTAGAGTTTGGGTATTGTATAAGTAAAGAGTGAACCATTGTATGCCCTGCAACTCCTGTTCCTCCAGATACAACATAAATTGGAACTATATTTTTATTATCCCTGTTTGGCATATGTAAAATCGTATAATGAATACTTAAATTAAGTATTTAAAGAACAACATAAAGTTAATAAATTATTATGAAGAATTTGTTATTTCAGCATATAGGCAATTAATACACCCAGATAATTACCAACAGCATAACCAGCAATTCCTATAGTTAGGCCTGTTAGAATAACTTCGCGATTTTTAAGGGCTCCGGCAACTGCTGGGACAAAAGGAGGAGAGCAGATTAATGCACTTCCTGAAATAATAACTGTATCGGCATCTATTTTAAAGAATCTGGCAATTATAGCATGAAGAATATGAGAACCAAACATAGCTAGGCCAACAAACCAGAATAAGGAAAATGAAATATTGGCCAGTTGTTTAAGATCTGCCATTGAAGCTATTACCAAACAAAAAATAAGAATAATGTACATTCCGCCCTGGTATGTTTTTTCAATTTTATTAATTTTTGGTATAAAAGACAAACCAATACTAATGGTAGTAATAAGAAGTATAATGGCAGCTGTTTGAAAATCTTTGTGAAAAAGTTGACTTGCAAAAAAGCTCACAAACATTATAATTATAGACAGGATAAAAGCAAATAATAAAGGCAATAACGTTTTCTTTTTAAATATCCCATCGTATGATCCGTATTCTTCTTCAGCATTTGTTTCTGCAAGTGTTGGATCAACTTCAGCTTTTTTAAAAGGAGGTAAAAAAAGCAAAAATACACGCTGTCCAATAGTAAAAATAAACAGTAAATAAATTGATCCTAAAAATACTTCATAGGTATGCGTCATAATATATATTTCGTGATCTACTCCTAAGGCAGTTTTAATTGCTGCCATATTTGGGGTGCCTCCAGTGTAAATCCCAATAAGCATACCTGAAACTTTCCAACCATTTTCAATATCTTTTCCAAATATTAAATAGCCTACAACAACCATTATAATTACTGTCGCTAATCCAATCACAAGCGATAACAAGGCATCCCCAGCCATGTTTAACCATTTTTTTACGTTTAATGAAAATAAAATAAGTGGTAAAGCAAGCGGTATGGTAATTTCACTAAGTAAAATTTGATATTTTTCAATTCCCTCAGGTAGTATTCCAATATTTCCAATAATTATTCCAATTCCATAACAGGCCATAACTGCTCCAACTTTTTTAACTATAGAATAATGTTTTTCCAGCTGTAGAATAATAATTGGAGCCGTCAAAAAAAATACAATAAGAAATATATGTTGCATATCCATAACTATCTATTTAATTTTTCTATTAAGTAATGAATTAAGGAAATACTTTGCAGATATATAATTCCCAATTATCAAGATAGCGTGGTTTAATAATTCAGGGCTGTAAGATAATGATTTTTTTTATTTAGAGTACCAAAAAAAAAGCTCCAATTAAATAAAATGTAGCAGTATCACTAATATATCTAAAATATTTTAATATTATTAATTTGCACAATTAAATTATACAAATCCAATCTAATTTTGAAAAATGTCTTTTTACCTTCAGGTAACCAAATATTTTATATTTTCCATTAAATAATCTTTTATAATTTTTACCACTAGTAAAGTTGGACAAATAATCAATAAAAATCGTTTCAATTACCGAGTCTGGATATTTTATAAGATAAGAAGTTTGTATACTTTTTTTAAATGAAAGATTAATAATATACCATTTTTCAATTCCTAGTTTAAGTCTTATATCCTCAATATTATTTATTAATTGTTTTTTACTGATAAATTTTTTTTTTGTTTTGTTTGTTTCGTCATTTTTAATTTGATATAAGTAAATCATAGTAAACCTGTCTTCTAGAATTTTATTTGTAAACTTTTGGAACCAAATATTATTTAATTTTTCTTCATCTATAATCATTAAACAAGGAACTCCCTTACCTGAAATCCTCATATGCAATTCTGTTCCATCTGAAGTTATTATAGTCTTTTCTGCTGATTGGGATATAGAGCAAAGTAATAAAAATTGAACTAAAATGAGAATTCTTTTCATTCGGATATTAATTAATTTGTTGCCAAACTTAATCCTTATTAAGAGATTAATAAATATTTTTTAGGTGAATGACGGATTTTTAAAGATAAAAGAAGAAAAATAAGATTTAAAGGTTTTTATAAATTTTATAATTTCTGTTAATTGTGTTATCATATCTTGTGAAATATTTTGTTCGCCTAACTCTTTTAATTCTTTTAATTCTTGTATGATTAAGCTGCTTAAATAATGTTTGACTGCTAAATTTTTAGGGCTTGTTTTTTTAAAAAACTATTTTTTGTTTTCCAACCTGTACCTTTCGTGCAGAATGGTCAGTTAGATAAACTACATTTATTGGAATTTATGTTGATAATCCCAATTTGTATAATGCGTGCTTTATCCCTTTTAGCAATTGCCTGGGCAATTTGTTCGGTAGTTGGAGAAATAATACCTAACAATTTATCAGTTTTTGGATAATAGTAAATGCCTTTTGTTAATTTTATTATAGTATTTTTTTTGTAAGTCTTAGAAGCGATTGCCTAATGGATACTTATGAACCTAATGAAACAAAATTATTTATAAAAAACACCCTGCCTTTATGATTTGTTTTTTATTTAGTCTCTATGGATTTAGGTATTGATTTATAAATATTTACAGTAATTTCATGTCACAAAAATAGTATATAATTGTGATATTTTTATTGTGTGTTGAATATATTTGAAAAGTATAATAATCAATAGCAAAGACGATATAGAAAGGCATAAAAAATAGTAAAATAAAATTTACATTCATTAACTAAATCATTGTAATTTAGATAATTAATACAATAATATTTAAATATTATGGAAACTGACATTTTAAAAGAAATCAAACAAATACGTACATTACTTTCAAAAATTACGGGTACACATGACTTGCCAATCAGAGAAAGATTTTCTAAAAAAGCTATTGAAAAAGTAGCAAAGGAATTTAGGCAATTAGAAATTAAAAGAGGGGAGTGGGTTGAAAACTCAGATTTAAGTAAAATTTTTCATAAAATACCTTATAGATCAGGCCAGTTTATTATTGATAATTTTGAATTTACCAATTACTTTAAACATGGGAGATATATATATTTTAACAGAAAAGATTTGTTGGCTCTTAGAAATGAATTGAAAAAGAGAAATGTTAATTTGAGCAGGTATATGGAGTTGCTTGACGATTTGGAAAAATTTAAAAAGAAAATTGAAGATTTAGAAAATCCTGAGAAAAGAAAAAAAAGAAAACGGTTTAATATTTCTGAAGAGTTAAAAGACATTATAACTGCTCCATATACTCCACCATCAAAAGAGATTGTATTAGATCATATTAAAACATTAGAAAAGCAATTTGAAGAAAATAAATTAGCAGAATATATTGATGTGTATGGATCACATGCAATGTTTAAGTTTGAATATTATTGGGATAGATATCTTGATGCAGATTTAAAAAGACAATGCAGGA
>CAZBZX010000025.1:8596-15541 GCA_964496465.1 uncultured Bacteroidales bacterium | reverse complement strand
TAATATAAAAACATAATGGCGAAAATGGAGTGATGAATATAATTATGCTCATTATGCATTAGCTAAAATTAAATCTGTAAAAAGCTACCCAATGTATTAATTCAAGTGAAATCGTTAAGATATTTTCTGATATTTCTTAAAATTCTCTGCCTGCTCAAATATCTCAACATATACTTCATCCCGCTCAACGGGTGGATAACCATGTTCATCTAAAAGTATAATAAGTCCAACTTTTAATGCTGATTTTATATCATCTCGTTTGTCCCAATCCGGGAATCGGGCTTGTTCATCGACTAAGACTTTAACAGCCTTGGCAAGCTCAATCATTTTATCTTCAGGATAAGTGAAATCATATTTTACGCATAAATGCAAAAGAATATCATAAAAGGCTTTTTCTTCAAAATCAATACCCATTTCATCACCAGCTGAAAATTCTTTTTGTACTTCCCAAATCAGGTTAGTTAAATGCTCTGCCATTTCTTCAAATACTTCACTTCGAAGAATATCATTAGCATCTCGATTGTTATATCGTTCAACCAAAGATTCCATTTTTTTTGAAAAGTCAATACCTTTGACTCTATTTACTTTTTTAATTTCATCTATTACTCTGGCCAATAGCTGTTGTAATAATTTAATTTTTGTATTAGGCAACTTAATTTTGTTAATCTTATCAAGATAATCTTCATCAAAAAGGTCTTGCTCTGTTTCTTTTTCTTCCCCTAGTTTAAATATTTCTTCCACTCCATCGCTTTGCAATGCATCTTTAATCATCTCTCTAACTTTTGCATTCATTTGTGCTGTATCAGGAGCCTCTCCTTTAGTAAGCTTAAATATAATTGATCGTATTGCCAGATAGAAATGTGTGAAATCTCTTTCTTTTTGTGTTAATTTCTCACTTCCTGCACAAATATCATAGGCAGCTTTAAGTCGTTTAACCAAGCCCATAAAACGGTTTTCCAATTCTTTTGTTTGCTGCACAAATTCGGCAGCTAAATTCAATATATTTAATTGTTCTAAAGGAGTTCCATTGAAATATTTTGAATTATCAAACTTATGCATAAGTTTGGCTAAAAGGTCTAAATGATCTTTTACAACTATTAATGATTGTTCAATATCTTCAAAATTATCTTTATCACCTTTGTTGTATTTTGCCAGGGCAAGGTTCATTTGCTTCTTAATACCAATATAGTCAATAACCAAACCTTTGTTTTTACCTTTAAACTTACGATTTACTCTTGATATAGTCTGAATTAAGTTATGTTGCTGTATTGGTTTATCAATATAAATCGAATCAAGGAAAGGAATATCAAAACCAGTGAGCCACATGTCCACAACAATGGCAATTTTAAAATTTGATTTTTCATTTTTAAATTGCCTGTCAAGTTCTTTTCTGTAATCTTTTGTGCCTAATAAATCGTAAAGTTCTTTTGGATCATCCTGTCCGCGGGTCATAACCATTTTTATACGCTCAATGGGTTTTAATTCCCGTTTTTCTTTGTCAGTTAATTCAACACCTTCTTCAGCTTCCCTGATTTCATTCCATTGTGGACGAAGGGCATTGATGTTTTTATATAGTTCATATGCTATTTCCCTGGTACTGCAAACAAACATCGCTTTGCCTTTTACTGTTGCACCTTCCGAAATTCGGTTATCATAATGTTTTACAAAATCCTCTGCAACAGCTTTTAAACGATCAGGATCACCTAAAATAGTGTTCATCTGTGCTGTTTCATTTTTACTTTGATCAATCTGATATTCATTTGCACCAGCTTCAGCTGCTTCTTCGTAATATTTTTCAATTTTTACAAGTTCAGCATTATTTAAAACTACTTTTGCTGCTCTTCCTTCATATACAATTCTAACAGTAATTTCATCTTTAACTGATTCAGTCATTGTATATGCATCAACAACTTTACCGAACACATCCAATGTTGCATCAATAGGTGTGCCAGTAAATCCTACATAGGTAGCATTAGGTAAAGAGTCATGAAGATATTTTGCAAATCCGAAAGTTTTAGTCACTCCATTTTCAGTAACCCGTATCTTCTGATCGAGATTTACCTGGGTACGATGTGCTTCATCTGAAATACAAATCACATTGCTTCTATCAGTAAGTAACAATGTATCTTCTGTAAATTTATGTATAGTTGTAAGAAAAACACCGCCACTTTTTCTTCCTTGTAGCAATTCTCTCAAATGATCCCGGCTTTCAACACTAACTATTGTATTATCTCCAATAAATTGTTTTGCATTAGTAAACTGACCGGAGAGTTGATCATCAAGATCTGTTCGGTCTGTAATTAAAACGATTGTTGGACTTTCAAAGTGTACACTTTTCATTAAAAGCCTTGTGAGATAAAGCATAGTATAGCTTTTGCCTGAGCCAGTTGCTCCAAAGTATGTACCTCCTTTACCGTCTCCTCCAGGTTTTTGTGCTTTTTTGATGTTTTCGTATAATGCCCTTGCCGCATAATATTGAGGATAACGACAAACAATTTTTTCCTGTTTATTACTATTGTCAGGCATATAAATAAAATTACGGATAATATCACGTAATCTTTTTTTATTAAACATTCCCTGAATTAGGGTAAACATACTATTAATACCATCTGCTTCTTTGCTCATCCCGGCAATTCTTCGCCATCCATAAAAAAACTCATAAGGAGCGAAAAATGAACCGGCTTTATTATTTACTCCATCAGAAATAACACAAAAAGCGTTGTATTTGAACAATTCAGGAATATCTCTATGGTATCGTACTGTTATTTGTTCGTATGCATTATAAATAGTAGCATCTTCACGAATAGCACTTTTAAATTCGAATACTACTAAGGGCAAGCCATTGATATAAATAATACCGTCGGGTATCCGTTTTTCATTGCCAACTATTTCTAATTGATTTACAAATCGATAAACGTTATTATCTTTCCCATAATTATCGATTTCATCTTCTGCTGCAATGGTATAACTATGTTCTTTTTCAGGTTTTCGTTGTTTGTTTAATCCTTTATAATCGATTAGCTGAATATAAATATCTTTTTGATTTCGATCTTCACGCTTAAGGATAAAACCATCAGAAAGAATTCTGCCAATACTTTTATTACTTTCGTATAAATCACTGGCAGGTAACGATTTTAACTGAAGAATAATTGATTTAGCTTCATTTTGAGTTAGTCCCTGATTTTTATACTGTGCAAGTAAAAAGTTCAATAAATCATCTTCTATTAAAACTTCATCAGAATTGCGGGTTAGAGAGTTGCCATGGCAATGAGAATAACCTTCCTGTTCTAAAAGTTGGATGAATGAGTGCTCTAATTTTTCTTCAGTAAAATTCATTATTCATTAATTTATGGCCTAATCAATCTCATCATCGTTTTCTTTGTTTTTACCTTCTTCTTTATCAAATTTCTTAAGAATATCATTAACATCATCAAAACTATAGGTTTTTTTTGCTTTTTCTTCAGGTGTCATGCTTTCATATTCGTCTTTAATCTCTTTTATCCGATTTATTTCAGACTGAATATCTTCCTGCTCAAAACCGGCATACGTCATTTCGTTTAAACAATAGGCGATTAATTCAAGCTCATTAAATTCTTTCAATGATGTTTCATCAATCGGCATACCCAGCCATTCTTCCCATGGAACAAATTCAATAGCCAAAGAATCGGTATATTCATTAGTCCTGTCTGCCGGATTGGTGTAATACCCTGAAACGTCAACATAATCTGCGTCATCGTAATCATCATGTACCCAATGAATATCAATAGTGACATTACTTGATTTGGGTTGTATGACTTTTAATTCATTAAAGACCTTCTCATAGTCATCCCAAAATTCTTCCTGGTCTGGAAAAAGTTTTTCCAAAGTAAGCTTTACGCTTAACCATGAATTTGATTTTATAATTTCAGATAATGTCATTTCCTAATTTTCAATACTAATATTCCATTCAATATTCTGTAGTCGATTTTTTATATTTTTAAGAGTTTTTAGAATATGTTGCTCTTCGGGTAATACGCCATAAACTAAATTCTTAAATTCTCCATTATATGCAGGAATTAATTCTATCCAAACGTTATCTAATTCTTTAAAGAATTTAGCTTCATTTGGATGATAAACCAGCCATTTATTATTGTTTATATAACTTTTTACATCATCATTAGCAACTTTCAGTAACATTGTTTCAAACTCAGATGAATTAAAAAAATCAATAAATTCTTTTTGCTGTAAAAGCTGGTGTAAATCATATGTATGCCTGATTTTTTTCTTTAAACTATCAAGTGGATCTTCATTGTATGAAAAACGTACCAGGCTCATTATTTTTTCACATATTGTCCTTATTGGCTCCAATACCTTTACATTAAAAGGTATTAATCCATTTTCTTCAGCTATTTCTTTTTGATTATTGTTTATCATCATTTCTCCCACAAAAGAAGTAATACTTTTTGTTGTATAAGGTTCATAATAGCCCAGCCAGGATGATTCTAACACAATATAATCCCTTACTTGTCCATAATTACCTTGAAATCTTTTACTATAAGTATGGGCTGTTTTCCGGTTCATGCCCATTTTATTGGTAATTTCAGGTATATGAATTTCAGGTAATACGGTTTCAATTAATCTGCTAATTGCTTTCAGTTTAGATTTCATTTTGCTATCGGTTTCACCATCTCTTCTAAGCACTACCAGGTCAATATCTTCCGAAAATCGTTCTATTAATTCATAGCACTTTGATAAAGCTGTTCCCCCTTTGAAAATTGTATCTTTACCTATTTCGTTATTAAAAATGATGTGTAATGTATATGTTACCCAATAATCCTTTTCTACATAAATAGCCGGTATTTTCATTTGATCGGCGGTGAAGCGGACAGCCTGCTCATAAAGTGTTATGTTTTCATGGAGTTTCATATAATATTCCATTTTTGGGTAGTAGATAAAACTTTCGATGCACCTGCCAGTTTGTATTTGGTTATGGGATTAAGTGATTTAAACAAAGTTCGCGTTATTTCCGTTTGCTTATTTTCATCAAGCATAGCACCCAATAATGCACGGGTTGCCGGAGGATATTTTAATGCCAGCCGGACCAATGAGTTTTTGTCTTTTTCAGATAAACTTTTTAGGATTGATAAAAGCCGACGGCATGCTGATTTTATATCAGTATCAGGAATTTTTTTAATGTAACGGAGAGCATCTAAAATTTGAAACAAGGGAATGTTTTCTTTGGTAATGGTATTTTTTTGTTTGATAAATGAAATGGTATAACGTTCCCTTTTAAACGATGGGCGGATTTCGTTACGTCCTATCTGTATGGTATTGCTTACCTGGGTAGTTAAGCCAAGTTGGTTGTAAATGCTGTACCCCGTAAGATAACCAATGATTTTTCCATCATCTTCGAGTAAATCTTTTACTACCTGTTTTTGATCGGGTAAGAGGTTCCCAAAAGGAGTGGTTTCGGGTTTATAATATTTTCCTTTGGCAAGTTTACCTATTTTACCGGATGCTGCCATACGATTAAGCGCTTTTATAACCGCCTCCTTTTTATTCACCTCTGTAATAAAATCGGCATAGGTGAACACATATCCTTTTGGAAGCCTGTCGATGGTAAATGATATGTAATCAGTTATTTTCATTGTATTATTATTGTACAAATGTAGCAACTTTGTCCAGTTTATGATAAAAAAAACTGGACATTTTTTAGATTGTTGTCAAGTTTTTTGCGCAATTTACTTGACATTATTCCGGTTAATCAGCAATATTCATAGGCTTAATTTTCTATGGTTGCTAATTTGGAAAGAAGTAAATTTTTAAGTTCCGATAGCTTTTGGTTTTCTTTATTTTTCAGATTGATGAAATCATCTTTACTTTTAAAAATGTCTCTTGCAATATCTAGCATTTTATCATTAGGTTTAGTAAATTCAAGATTCAAAATATCATCTGAAGTAACTGATGGATATGTTGAAACACTCATTTCAGCTTTGGCTTGAAGAAAATTGACCGTTTTCTCATCAGTTAAAAACGAATAGAGTAATTCAGGAAAAAGATTTAGTTCTTTAACCCTGAAAACTGCGAAGCCAGTTGAAACAATAAGATTCTCAGGAAGATTTTTAATGATTCCATAATGCTTTAGTGCAGGTCTAACTGTTGAAAAAATTATATCGTTGTCTTTAACTTTCCTTCGTGCTCGACTTGGAATTTCATCTTTTTCCAAGTCCAACTCCTGTAATTCGTTAATTCTATTGTTAGTAATATTGCTTGTATCTAAATAAAGGATGTTCTTAAAATTATCATTGTTTGATAATGTTTCAGGATTGCATTCTAAAACATCAACGAGTTTTGTTAATTCCCACCCCTCCGGAATCTCCTTATCCAACTCCTCATTATACACCATTTTACCACCGGAACTTTTGTACCCGGTTCCCCTCCCTTGGAGGGGTGCCTGAAAGGCGGGGTGGTCCATATTCGTATCCTTTAACCTATCCCTGCTAAATGCAGGATGCTCATCTAAAAACCGCATTACGGAGTCAATATTTTTTTTTACGTCAATATCGGTTATATGAATAACTTCCAGTCCAAGACCCTTTAAATATTCATCACGCACTGTATCGTATTCTTGTTTATTTTTGTGGCTGCTTCCATCAATTTCAATTACTACCTGGCAGTTAGGACAATAGAAGTCAACTATGTAATTACCAATTATTTTTTGCCTGTCGAAGTCCATTCCTTTAAAGGATTTATTTTTTACCTGTTGCCAAAATAATACTTCGGCGAGATTACCTGCTTTGCGTAATTCTTTAGCCCTTTTTTTAAGTTTTGGATTAAAGGGCAGGTTAAAATAGTTTTGAGAGTTGCGCATATTTACCACCCCGTCCTGCGGATTTGGGGAATGGATATTGACCACCCCGTCCTGCGGATTTGGGGAATGGATATTGACCACCCCGTCCTGCGGAC
>CAZBZX010000025.1:0-8496 GCA_964496465.1 uncultured Bacteroidales bacterium | reverse complement strand
ACCACCCCGTCCTGCGGATTTGGGGAATGGATATTGACCACCCCGTCCTGCGGACACCCCTCCAAAGGAGGGGAATATGGAAATTCAAAATCGACAAACCATTGTTTGTAAATAGCCTGGGCGGTTTCTTCGAGTTTTTGAATGAGTTGGTTATTTATAGCAATGCGGTTTTTTACGATATTGTATTCGGCTACAATTTTCTTTTGTTTTTCGGGTGAAGGTAAGGGAAATTTCATGTTGCAGAAGGCTTCCCAAGCTAAACCTCCTCTTACATCTGCATCAGTATAAAACCAGGCATTTCTGTCAAATTCGGAACGTGTAAACCACATCATTAAATATTCTGGATTTAATATAGATGTATCTTTTATTTCAAATACATCATAAGCTGGAGATACCATGAAAGGTTCTTCTTTTTCTGACCTTGCAATCGGAATTCTGTAATCACGTCCAACATGCATTCTGTTGCATGCAAATTGATTCTTCTCAATTAATTTATAATTGGACAAATCAGTTCCAACAATATTTGCTACCGAAGGCATAAAAAATTTATCAATATTAATTCCAAGAAGTTCTTTTACTTTTAAATCAGAGTTCTTGACTTTTATAGGCACTATGTAATCACCTAGAGTTTTATAATTCGATTTCATAACCCAACTCTTTAAAAATTGTCTGAACCTTGATTTTCAAGATTTTTTTGATTGCTTGATTTTTTTGTTTCTTAATCATGGTAATTCTATAATCTTTATAAATCAGGGTTCAAGACTTTTTATTATTGTGAACTCTTTTATGCTGTAAACTTTTTGCCCCAAAATTAATTAGTAATCCAATTTCAAGATTGTATGCTTCTATATAATTCATGGCCTGGGCAAGATGCACATCTTCCAGGTTTACCAGGGCTTTTATTTCTACCATAATTTTATTTCCTACAAAAAAGTCAACCCTACGTGTTCCAATATCGTAGCCTTTGTATTGTAAAGGCATTTCATGTTCACGGCTAAACTCAATTCCCTGCATCTGCATTTCAATAGTCAATGCTCTTTGGTAAACTACTTCCTGGAATCCATTTCCCAAATGCTTATGAACTTCCATGGCACATCCAATAATTTTATATGTTAATTCTTCATATTTCATACTAACAAATCATGTAATCCAATAATCCTTAGAATCATGGTTCAGACATTTATTTCATAACCCAACTCTTTAAATACGTTTAATAAGTCCTTTTTTGATTGTTCTTCGGCTTTAAGTAAATTGGTAATTTCTACTTTTAAGGCTGTCATTTTATCATCAAAGTCAATATTTTCATCCCGGTTTACAAACTCAATGTATTTACTAGGAACTAATGAAAAGTCTTTTTTCGCAATTTCTTCAAAAGTGGCCGAATAACAATATTCAGGAATATTTTCATATCCTTTATCCTTTTGTTGCCATGAATGATATGTACTGGCTATTTTCGGGATATCATTTTCTGCCGAGAACTGAATGAATTTTTTTTCAAAAGGTTCACCTAATTGCCGTAAATCTAAAAATAGCACTTCATTTTCACGCTCACGGTAATGCCGTGTTTCTTCACCTATTTGTCTAGTATATTCTTTTTTGTTTTTGTTCAATATCCAAACAGTAACACTAATATTGGTAGTGTAAAACATATCCTGTGGCAAAATCAAAATTGCTTCTACCAGGTTATTTTCAATTAGTTTACGGCGTATTTTATATTCTTCACCTCCACCACTCAAAGCTCCGTTTGCCAAAATAAAGCCTGCCACGCCATTTTCTGAGAGTTTAGAAACCATATTTAAAATCCAGCCATAATTGGCATTGCTTTTGGGTGGTACATCGTAACCCCGCCAACGTGGGTCGTCTATGAGTTCATTTTCGGCACGCCAGTCTTTTTGGTTAAAGGGCGGATTGGCCATAACATAGTCGGCTTTCAGATCAGGGTGCTGGTCATTAAGAAAAGTATCTGCCGCTCCTTCGCCTAAATTTCCGGAAATCCCACGTATGGCCAGGTTCATCTTTGCCAGTTTATACGTAGTATTGGTATATTCCTGTCCATAAATAGAAATTTCTTTTTTACTGCCATGGTGGCTTTCAATAAACTTAATGGATTGCACAAACATACCACCGGAGCCACAGGCAGGGTCGTAAATAATTCCCTTGTAAGGTTCTATCATTTCAGCTATTAGGTTTACAATGCTTTTTGGGGTATAGAATTCTCCTTTTCCTTTTCCTTCAGCCAAGGCAAATTTTGAAAGGAAATATTCATATACTCGCCCAACAATATCCTGTTCTTTGTCCTTTATAGTATCAATATCGTTTATGGTATCGAGCAAAGAACTTAGTTTAGTCCTGTCAAGCCCTAAACGGGAAAAGTAATTATCGGGTAAAGCTCCTTTTAAAGCTTTGTTATTTTTTTCGATATTATGCAGGGCAGTATCTATTTTTAAGGCAATGTCGTTTTGTTTGGAGTTTTTTATTATGTAAGACCAACGTGATATTTCGTCAAGAAAGAAAACATTGCTCATGTTATAAAAGTCAGGCATTTCAATGTACTTTTCTTTGCCTTCTGCAAATAATTCTTTTCTTTTATCTTCAAACTTATCGCTTGCGAATTTTAAAAAGATTAGTCCTAAAACCACATGCTTATATTCAGCCGGTTCTACGCTTCCTCTTAATTTATTTGCCGAATCCCAAAGTGTTTCCTCAATGCTTTTGTTGTTTCCGTTCTTTTTTGCCATTATCTTGATTTGTTAACTTATTAAACCTAAAGCATATAAAATTATAAAAATTAAGTAAGGTTAAGTTAATTTAAGACAAATATTTATTAAGAAATAGAATTAAATTATTATAATAATCCTTCAGCTACTAAGCTTGAATAACCATCATATGTATTAATTATTAAATTACACTTATAAACTTCTTTAATACTAGATTTAGTAGATTTTCTTTAAACGCAGTTATATGAATAACTGCTAATCCTTTTTGTTTAAGGGCGTGCATTTCTATTAATTCTTTATTTCCTAATATTGAAAATTGGAAATCTTCTTTTGATATTTCTCCTTTTGCCAGTTGTAAAGTCCAGGATTCCAAATCAGATTTCATATTTTCTAATAATGCAAGTGCATCATTTTGAGCTTGTTTTTTGTATTTTTTTCCTTGGTTTAATGCAAGCTTGATTGCATCATCTTTAAGCTCATTAAACAATTTGCTAAAATTAATATCAGCCATATTTTTTTATTTATAATCAGAAGGTTTATTTTTATTACTTTCAAGACTTGCTATTATATCAAACGCGCTACTAACTTGCTTTTTTGAATTATTAATGAATGCAATATTTAAAGTTGTATCCTTTTCCCATTTTTTAATAAAACCACCTAATAAATGTCCTTCTTCATTTAATAATTTGTCCCACATCTGTAAAGTAATTTCATTGTTTATTCTGTTTTTTTCGTATTCATAAAGTTTTTGAAGACTTGTTTGCAATTCCTTAACTTCCAATTTATGCGTTTCATAATCTTCTATAGCTAAATCCATAATATTAAGAGCATCAACTTTTAAAGATGTTGTTTGAATGTATGCATATTGATCAAAAGATGAAATTGAAGCACAACCGAAGGAAACAATTAATACTATTGAGAATAAATATACTTTAATGTTATTTTTTAAATTTAAACTACTCATATATAATATTTTACTTTAATTCTTTTATCATCTTTATTATTCTTGGATTCTTGTTGTCTTTATTAAACATTACATAATATTTGTGTCCAGCTTTTAGATGATGAATATCAGAGTATGCGAAATCAATTAAGCCATTGTATATACTGCTTTTTGACATGATCTCATATCTGTATTTACTGAGTTTTTGAAGTTTTAAATATTCTTCATTTATAATATGAATTGAAACTTTTTGACCTTCCATTTTAATAATTCCTCTTTTTGTAGATTGAATTGATTTTTTTCTTCTCAATTTAACAGTATAAATAGGAGGATTTAATAATGATTTTGTTGATTGTTTCGCCATTTTATCAACAGCTTTATTATCCAAATCTTTTGAATGTCCTTTAATCCATGTAATTTCAACTCTACAATTTATCGATTTTAAAGTTTTTATAAGCTCTTTCCAAAGTGATGCATTATCTATAGGTCTACCAGATTGGTTAAACCACTTTTGCTTCGACCATTGATATATTGCTCTATTTTTATTATCTACAACATAACGTGAATCAGTTCGAACTTCGATCATATTGTAATCTATTGGAATATTTTGATATTTTAAATTTTTTAAACCTTCAATTACTGCTTTTAATTCCATTTGATTATTTGTCGCTTCTTTATAACCTGCAACTGGTAAATCTATACGATACTCATTCTCAATTTCATCTAAATATACATATCGGATTCCCATTCCTCCTTTCCTGGGTTTTTTTAAAGAGGATCCATCAGTATAAACGTAAAGGCAATTTTTTTTTTAGTATCATATTTTATACTCCTAACTTTTAATTTTCACAATTTTATTAATATCCAGACTAAATTAAAAAAGGGATTTATAATATCAAAGTTTTCAGGCAGTTATTACTTTATGTGATTTAACAACAAGTACTTTTTAATTTGAAAATAATAAAACTAACGGGTAACCTTTTTTTTCAGATATTAATACATTTTAGACTTAATTTTATAAGTTAAATCTTAAGTAAACTTATTGTTAAATTTAAATTATTAGTAAAAAGTGTACGATAAAAAGTTAAGAGAAAAAGGTTATAAAAAATCTTTATTTTTTGCTAAATTAATTTACATACGGGAGGAGATAAATTTTCTCCCGTATATAATTTTTTTTTCTCCCGTATGTAAATTTTCTTCCTCCCGTATGTAAAATTACGTGCATACGGACGGAAATAAAATGAGATAAAAATGAAGTGAATTTTGTAATGTTTCATAAGGCATAATATAATCCGTTTTAAGAAACACAAATACCTAAAATTATGAAGTATAAATTAATCACGCGGGTAAACCCACAAGACCGTAGCCAAGCAAAATGGTATGCTAGTTCGGCAAATGACGGCAACAAAAGCAAAACAGATTTGGCAAAAGAAATTGCTGCAATTTCTTCGTTTTCTCTTGGAGACATTTCCAATGTTATTGAAAACGTTTTAGAATCAATTTCATTCGAAAAGAGCGAATAAATATTAATCCAACTGCAGGTGCCCTTTTGAGACTTCCACTTTGCGGTGTGGGTCTCGCCTGAGAAGAGACAGGCAGGGACTCGAACCCGTCTCGCCTAAAAGGCAAGATGACAGGCCGAAATTATTTTTTCAGAAGGTTAGAATCTTGTTGTATAAGCTATTTAATATAGCTGGAAATAGCTCGTTTTAAAGATTTCTCCCTTTTCAATGCAATAGACTTTGTGAATTACATTGTTCATATAGTAATTTCCAGGGAACTTTAGCAGAAGTATATTTGCTTTCTTTATTATTATGCTGATCAATCCTTTTTAAATAGTCTTTTGTATACCCTTTATAAAATGAATTATCTTTTATACTTTGGATAATATATACATAATAAATTTCCATAAACAAAAAAGCCCCTTTGTTGGGGCTTTATGCGGTGTGGACGGGACTCGAACCCGCGACCCTCGGCGTGACAGGCCGATATTCTAACCAAACTGAACTACCACACCAAACTATTAAATGAACTTGCTTTTAAAGCGATGCAAAAATAAGTTATATTTTCATACCAGCAAAAATTCAGATCATAAATTTATACTAATATGAATTATTTATTTGAAAATATTGAGAAATGAACACTTCCATATTGCCGAATTTCTTTAAAATATTGATAACTAGAAAAATCGTTATCTTTTCCATGTTCCAGAATAAACCAGCCATTTTGTGTTAATATATTTTTTTGGAAAATAATTTTAGGTATTTCATCAATATGGTCGAGGTCATAAGGCGGATCAGCAAATATAATGTCAAATTTTTCCTGGATTTTTCTTAAGGCTACAAAAACATTGGTTCTTATTATTTTTATTTGATTAAAATTCAAAACTTCAAGGGTTTGTTTAATAAAATTATAATTTCTAAAATCTATTTCAACAGCCAATCCTTTTAAACATCCTCTTGAAGCAAATTCATAACTAATACTTCCTGTACCTGAAAATAAGTCCAATACTGTTAATTCACCAAAATTGAAATTGTTTGAAATTATATTAAATAAACTTTCCTTAGCAAAATCGGTTGTAGGTCTGGCTTTAAAAGTTTTAGGAGGATGAATGCTTCTGCCTTTATATATTCCGCTAACTATACGCAACTATAAAGATTTAACAAATTAAAGAATTGTAATAAATTTACTTTATTAAATGTGTATGAAAAGACTGTTTCTTTATCAAAGGATTGAAGTTTAGCACTTTTAAAATAAGAAAGAAGTGTTTTAACTATCGAATCTGATTTTAAGATGTCACCAGAACATAATATTTCAATGGAATTTGAACTCCAGTTTAGCTGTTTGGCTATATTGTGCAAATAAAATAGAATGTCAGCATCAGAATTAAAATAAAAGGAATTTTGAAGAATTAACTTTGATTCATGAGTAACTATTATATCTATTGTATTACTTTCAAATTGTAAAAGGAAATTCCTTACATTTAAGTTTTTGCTACTTATTTCAATTCCTTTTTCAATAAAAGGGACGCCCTTACTATAAATATTGCTACCACTGAATCTTGTATGTAATGGATTGCTAAATTGATTTGGAACTGAAAATAGTACAGTTGCATTAATATTTTTAAGTTTCGAATAATGCAGCTCATCAAGATCATTTAGAATATAATTATACTCATAAAATAATTTCGAATTTTTTACATCAAATAATTCATTTGGTATAATGCAATAATTATTTTGGTTGTATAAAGCGTTAACAGATTTATAGTCCTTATCTAGTAACTCATCATTTTTAAGCAGTTCTTCATATTTCTCATAAATTACTTCTGGATTGATTTTTTTATCAAACGGATAATGATTTAGAGCAATAAATTTATTATTAATACTGTTTAACACACAAAGAGTTAAACTATCTAGCCCTATCTGAATGTATAAATGATATGATAAAGTAGCATTAAAATCAAAAGTCTCATCAATACAACGGATGATGTCCATTTTATTCCCAATTTCCAGCGTTATTGTTTGCCTCCGTTAATGAACCGACTTTTAGTCCTGGGTATCTTTCTATTTGTCGTTTTTCATCATTTAAATTTATGACCAGTTGTCTGTCAAGATCTTTTAATAAGATATTGTTGTGAACTTTTGCCTCAAATACTTGAACTCTAACTTTGGAAGCAGTTAAAACTTCAGTAGCTCCAATTTCAAACTCATATCCACCTGAATAAGGAACATATCGCATCGAATCAACAATAGATTTATGATTAAATAATGAATCAAGTATGCTTACTTTTGTAATTTCAAATTTTAATTTTCCTGCTCTAATTGCTTCTTCTTGAGTCATTTCATCCTGGTCCCAGCCAAGATTTATAGGCTTTTTAATATCAAATGAATCTGTTTTTATAAAAGAAATTAATTTATCAAAATTCTTAGCGTATTCCCCGTGTTTGTCTTTATAGGCAGTTTGTGCTGTTCGAATTGTTTTTAATCTCACAATTGTAGCATCATATATTTTTTTCTTTTCTGCTTCAAAACGAATAGGTTTTGATATGCTTTCATAAAGTAAGAAAGCTAAAATAACTATTGTTACAGATAGAACGATTTGTATTATTTTTTTCATTTGATAAATATTTTCAGTTAAAAAATATAATTTTTAATGTATTTACTTTTTTATTTTTTTTCGCAGAATTAGATTATGTTTGCTGCAAATTTAACAAAAGAAATCAAAAATTTAATTTTTTAAATTTTTATTTTTTCAAAATGCTTAAAAACCACGTATCTGATTTAATAACGAATAATTTTAATTTTTCGCCTACCGAAGGTCAACAAATATTAATTGAAAAATTGTCAGAATTTTTGTTTGATCGGAATTCCAATAAAATATTATTAGTAAAAGGGTATGCAGGTACTGGAAAAACTTCTATTGTAAGTGCTTTTGTAAAATCATTAGAAAGTCTTAAGATTCATTTTTTTTTACTAGCTCCAACAGGACGGGCAGCGAAAGTTCTTATGAATTATACAAATAGCAATGCCTATACCATTCACAAAAAAATATATCGACAAAAATCATCAAAGGATGGGTTTGGCGATTTTATTTTAGATAAAAATTTTCATAAAAATACTTTTTTTATAATTGATGAATCTTCAATGATTACAAATGAATCTGGAGATTCTTCTATATTTGGTTCAGGTAGATTACTCGATGATTTGATAAGATATGTATACAATGATAATAATTGCAACCTGATTTTACTTGGCGATACTGCACAACTTCCTCCTGTTGGATTAGATATAAGTCCTGCTCTAAATAAATCTTTACTTGAAGAATACGATTTAGATG
>CAZBZX010000024.1:3707-20034 GCA_964496465.1 uncultured Bacteroidales bacterium | reverse complement strand
CGCCTGAGACCGACTATAGCGGCGTGGACAGTTTCGGCTATGTGGCCAGTGACGGGGTGGCAGAGAGCGAAGTGGCGACGGTGGCGCTCGCGGTGCAGGCGGTGAACGATGCACCTCTGGCAGCGGACGACGGCTACGAGGTAGGCGAGGATGGTGTGCTGGAGGTGGCTGCGCCTGGAGTGCTGGGCAACGACGGTGACATAGACAGCCCGGCCCTGACGGCGGTGCTGGTGAGCGACACGGCGCACGGGACGCTGACCCTGAATGCGGACGGATCGTTCACCTACACGCCAGCGACCGGCTATAGCGGCGCGGACAGCTTTAGCTACGTGGCCGACGACGGGGAGGCGGAGAGCAACGTAGCCACGGTGACGATCGCCGTGGACTCGGTGAACGAGCTGCCGGTGGCGGTGAACGATGGCTACGAGGTGGGAGAGGACACCGTGCTGGATGTGTCTGTGCCTGGAGTGCTGGGCAACGACAGTGACATAGACAGCCCAGTGCTGACGGCGGTGCTGGTGAGCGACACGGCGCACGGGACGCTGGTCCTGAGCGCGGATGGGTCGTTCAGCTACGCGCCTGACCTCGACTTTGCTGGGACGGACAGCTTTGGCTACGTGGCCAACGACGGTGCGGTGGACAGCAACGTGGCCACGGCGACGATCACGGTGCAGGCGGTGAACGATGCGCCGCTGGCAGCGGATGACGGCTACGAGGTGGACGAGGATGGCGTGCTGGATGTCGCTGTGCCTGGAGTGCTGAGCAACGACGTTGACGTCGACAGCCCAGTCCTGACGGCGATGCTAGTGAGCGGCACGACGCACGGTACGCTGGCCCTGGACGCGGATGGGTCGTTCACGTACACGCCTACAGCGGACTACAGTGGTTCAGACAGCTTTAGCTATCTAGCGAGTGACGGGTCGGCAGAGAGCGAAGTGGCTACGGTGACGCTCACGGTGCAGGCGGTGAACGATGCGCCTCTGGCAGCAGACGACGCCTACGGCGTGGCAGGGAATGCGGTGCTGGACGTGGCTGCGCCCGGGGTGCTGGGTAACGACAGTGACATAGACAACCCGGTCCTGACGGCCGTGCTGGTGAACGACACGGCGCACGGGACGCTGATCCTCAGCGCGGACGGCTCGTTCGCGTACACGCCTGAGACCGACTATGGCGGCGTCGACCGCTTCAGCTACGTGGCCAGTGATGGTGTGACAGAGAGCGAAGTAGCTACAGTCACGGTCACCGTGGGTGAGGCGAGCGATCCGCCGGTGGCGGCGGATGACGGCTATGCGATGGATGAGGACACCGTGCTCGGTGTGTCTATGCCTGGGGTACTGGGCAATGACGTCGATGTCGACAGCCCGGTCCTGACGGCGGTGTTGGTAAGTGGGACAGTGCACGGGGCACTGGCCCTGGACGCGGACGGGTCGTTCACGTACACGCCTGTGGCGGACTATAGTGGTTCAGACGGCTTCAGCTATGTAGCCAGTGACGGGGTGGTGGAGAGCAACGTGGCCACGGTGACGATCACCGTGGACCCGGTGAACGATGCGCCGCTGGCAGCGGGCAACATCTACGGCATGAATGAGAACACTGTGCTCGATGTGCTTGCGCCCGGGGTGTTGGGCAACGACAGTGACATAGACAGCCCAGACCTGACGGCAGTGCTGGTGAGCGACACGGAGCACGGGACGCTGGCCCTGGATGCGGACGGGTCGTTCACGTACACGCCTGAGACCGACTATAGCGGCGTGGACAGTTTCGGCTATGTGGCCAGTGACGGCTTGGCAGAGAGCGAAGTGGCCACGGTGACGATCACGGTGAACCCGGTGAACGAGCCGCCTGTGGCGGCGGGCGACAGCTACGAGGTGGACGAGGATGGGATACTGGATGTAGCTGCGCCTGGGGTGCTGGGCAACGACGCTGACGTCGACAGCTCGGTCCTCACAGCAGTGCTGGTCAGTGGGCCGGCGCACGGGGCGCTGGTTCTGAACGCGGATGGGTCCTTCACGTACACCCCTGAGGCCGACTATAGTGGCCCAGACGGCTTCAGCTACGTGGCCAACGACGGCGCGGCAGACAGCAATGTGGCCACGGTGACGATCACGGTGAACCCGGTGAACGATGCGCCGCTGGCAGCGGACGATGGCTACGAGGTAGAAGAGGATGGGGTGCTGGAGGTGACTGCACCTGGGGTGCTGGGCAACGACAGCGACGTGGACGACCCAGTGCTGACGGCGGTGCTGGTGAGCGGCACAGCGCACGGGACGCTGGTCCTGAACGCGGACGGGTCGTTCACGTACACGCCTGAGACCGGCTATAGTGGCGCAGACAGCTTCGGCTATGTAGCCAGTGACGGCTTGGAAGAGAGCAGCATCGCCACGGTTGGCATCACCGTCTCGTCGGTTGCCCAAGTCCTGTTTGCCGATGACTTTTCCCGCGCGCCCGTTCCGGATCCACTTTCCTTCACCTGGATCGTGCCGGTTACAGGTGCCACGTGGCCGAATGGCGGTACGTTCAACATAGAAGGCGGTGTACTCCACAGCAGCACGTCCGCTTCAGATCATTACGGCTACGCGTACACCAACACACTTACTCTGACGGACCACTCGATCGAAGCCGATATCCGGTTTCCACAAAGCGACACGTTTGGCGGCGGCATCTTCGGACGGCTGAACCCCAGCACTGGGCAGCGCTACGCCGCCTGGGTCTATCCCGAGGGATCTTCGGGCGTGCCATCTGGCTACGGCCCTGCTGCCATCAAGCTCGTCAAGTTCTACGACTGGGGTTCGTGGACTGCACCTTATGGCATGCAGACGGTTAGTATCCCGGCTATGGGTTCAGGGTGGCATCACCTCAGGATGAGCTTTAGCGGAGACCGGATCCAGGTGTTTTACGAGAACGCGGCGACGCCGGTCATCGACTTGACAGATCCCGATGACGATGGGCACGGGGTATACTCCAGCGGCTATGCTGGCATCGACTTCTATGCGTCCGGCAACGTGCGCGGACCAGACTACAATAGCTTTGCCGTCCGCGATCCCGCCGATGTCGTTGTGTTGATCGATGACTTTGGCCTCGACACGGGCGACCTACTATCGCCGTGGACCAGCGTACTGGGCAACTGGGCGGTGACCGATGGGGTGCTGCTGGGGACGAGTTCGCCATCAACATACGCCTATGCCTATGTCGACGCGTCGTGGACAGATTACAGCATAGAGGGACACATCCAGTTTCCAGCAGGGGCCTTTGGTGGCGGTATCGGCGGGCGGCTGGACCCGGGCACCGGGGCTCACTATGCTGCTTGGCTCTACCCGGATGGGTCTGTCGGAGGCTCCAACATACTGAAGTTGCTCAAATTCACAGGGTGGACCGAGTGGAATGGTACGCCGATGCAACAGGTCAGCCTGCCCAGCGTGGGCACAGGCTGGCACATACTCAAGATGGCCTTCGATGGGAACCGTATCCGTGTCTACTATGATGGCGGCCTTTTGATCGACGTCACAGATGAGAACTATGGCTCACAGCCACCATACTTGGCCGGTGGGGTTACTGTGGGTCTTTGGACGCTCGACGGCACCTATGCGATGAGCACTGATGATGTCATCGTGCTGACCTCCGCCAACTAGCGGACGTGGCACAGCGAGAGCGCTGTCGCGAGGTCAGGGGCCGGTGCGGCCCGGTCTGGCTGCACCGCACGGTGCTTCGCGATGGCCTGCTCTAGGCACCACGGGAAGCTCTACTCCTGCTGCACTGCGTAGAGCGTTCGTCAGGCATCGGTCGCCCTTTCTTGATGGCAGGTGGAGCATTCAGGCAATCATAGACGACTAAGCCGGGGTAGCTTGTCTGGCTTTTGTAGAGGATTCGTGCATGGCTCACATCCTTGGTGGTGCGTTCGGTCAACAGGCAACGCCGAGTCCTAGAGGGACGGCTCCTCTGTTGGGGGAGGCATTGGCATGGTAACGGGCTATGTGCATCCTGGCTACGCTGAATCCTTGAGTGAATTCGGCGTCCCGAGGAAACTGCCTCGATGTGGGGGATGGATCTTGGAGCGTCAGATCCCGGGGTCTCTCTACCGCGATGCCATGGGGTGCTATCCGCTGTTTGCCTGCCAGGATTGGTCGCAGCTCTACGCTGACTTGCAAGAACTTGAGGACGAGTTGGTCAGCCTGGCGCTGGTGACCGACCCATTTGGTGATTACGATGTAGCCTATCTACACCACTGTTTTGGGGATAGGGTTATCCCCTTCAAGCAGCACTACATCATCGATCTGCAGCGCCCGCTCGATCAAATCGGGGGGAAGCGCCGCCGCAAACATGGACGCCGAGCGCTTAGAACGGTCCGGGTCGAGGTCTGTGACGAGCCAACTCGCTTTGCCGAAACCTGGACGAGCCTGTATGCCAACTTGATTGAGCGACACCGCATCAAGGGGATAAGAGCATTTTCAAAGACAGCTTTTACCAAGCAACTGAGTATACCTGGCACAGTTGCCCTGCAGGCCATATATGAGGGGACTACCGTTGGAGCGCAACTCTATTTTGTTCAGGGCGATGCAGTTCATTGCCACTTGGGGGCGTCCAGCCAAGTTGGCTACGAGGTAGGGGCTACGTATGCCCTGGACTGGTACTCCTTTGAGTACTTTGCCGGGAAAGCGCGCTGGCTTGATCTCGGCGGAGGCGCGGGCGTTGCCGATGGTGATACAGATGGCCTAAGCCAGTACAAATCCGGTTGGGCTACCGATACTCGAACTGTCTACTTTTGCGGCCGGATCCTTGACCCCGAGAGATATGTACAGATCGTGGGGGCGAAGGGCGTTGCCGCCACAGACTATTTCCCGGCCTACCGAGACGGTGAGTTTGCCTAGAAGAGAAACACTGCGCATTGAAGGGATGGCTCTCAGGAATGAAAAAGGAAGATTGCATCTCTCTTGATTCGCCTACGGCCTGGAAGCAGGCGTTGGGGGGGATTGAGTACTCGTTCGGCCATACCTGGGAGAACTGCTACGCTATGTACCTAACCACAGGTTATAGGACTTTTCTTTATAGCTTTGAAAACGAGTATGGCCGCATTGTCTGCCCGATCTCAGAGCGAGAGTTCGAGGGATATGTCGACATCGTGAAACCTTCAGGCTTTTCCGGTTTCGTTGGCAGAGGTAGCGTTCCAGGCTTTTCGCGTCACTGGCAGGAGTTCGCAAAGAAGAGAGGTTACATCTGCGGGTATATCGGCCTGAATCCCATCCACGACTATAGCGATCACTTTGAACCCAAAGAGATCTATCCCTATCTCAACCAGCAGTGTGACATCTATGTCTTAGATCTGACACCTAGTCATGATGAGCTATTTGCCAACCTTTCAACGAATCGTAAGCGCCAGCTCAAGCATTGGGACAACGTCCAGGACGACCTTGTCTTTGACCGATCGATCCTGAAGGACTTTCTTCTTGATAATTACGTCTCTTTCTTTGCCGAAAAAGATGCACTGGAAGCGTTCTACTATAACAAGAAGACGGTAGCCTTTCTGCTGGGGCTTGATAGCGTCGTCATGGTGGGAGCTCGTTCTGAGGGAAAAGTAGTCGCCGTGTCTACATTCACATACACTCCTTATGAGGGTGAGTATCTATTCAATGTGTCACTGCCAGAAGGCAGGCACTACGGAGTGCCATTGCTATGGTACGGGGTCAACCAGCTAAAGTCACTTCGGATTCCGATCCTTAACCTTGGCGGTGGATGGGCGGGTATAGCAGAATTCAAGCGGCGATTTGGTGCCTATCCGCTAACCATGAAAGTGCTCAAACAGATCTATGACCCACAGGTATACCACAAGCTATGTCGGCAAACAAAGGCTGATCCGGATGATATGGCCGGTTTTTTTCCGGCCTATAGACGCTAGATGCGACAGGAGATCTGGAACACTTGGGTTCTCACTGCTGCAGTCCTAACCAGCCCAGCGACGCAGCGGAAGATAGCTCGAAGGAGGAGCTTGTGGAAAAGGTAGTACTGTTTGGTAATGCTGCGGTGGCAAGCATGAATTACTTTTATCTCAGCCACGATTCTCCATACGAGGTTGCAGCGTTTACCGTAGATCGAGCATACATCAAAGAAGATACGCTGCTTGGGCTGCCGGTCGTTCCTTTTGAGGAAGTCCAATCCGCTTATCCCCCGAGCGAGTACAAAATGTCTGTTGGTCTCGGCTTCCGAAGCGTGAACAAATTCAGAGCGGAAAAGTACACTCAAGCGAGAGCCAGGGGATATGAGTTGATCAGTTACGTCAGTTCAAAGGCTACCACTTGGCCCGGGCTGGTCGTCGGTGACAACTGCTACATTGGAGAGAATACTACCATCGGACCCTTTGCCAAGATCGGGAATGACGTGGTGATAGCGCCTGGGTGCGTCATTGGGCACCATTCTGTCATCAAGGATCACTGTTTCCTGGCTTGTGGTACGGTTGTGCTGGGTTGCGTTACGGTGGAGCGATATTGCGTTCTTGGAGCGAACTCAACCATCAGGGACAGTACCACCGTTGCCGGAGAGTGTATCATAGGCGCCGGCGTTACAATCAACAAGAATACCAAGGAGAGAGGTGTATACGTCAATAGACCTCCCGAGCTATTGCCAAAATCCAGTGATGTATTAAGCCAATGGCTCACCTGGCCTGTGAGATAAGCCAGAATCGAGGCCACGGGCGGCAGAAGCCAGAGCAGCTCACCATTGTCGTTTTGTGAACCTTGAGGAGATCGAGATGAATATCCAGATTCGGGCTATGACCAAAGCTGATATAGATCGTGTAGGGGAAATCATTTACGAGGGGTTCACTGCTGTTGCATCGCACCATGGATATGCTCCGAACGTGAGTAGTCTGCGGGAAGGAAAGCTCATAGCCTGGGCTATGTTTCACCATGGTCCAAGTGAGAAGTTGGTGGTCGAGACCGATGGGCATGTAGTAGGGTCAACTCACTTGAGCTTAAGAGGAGATGTTGCAGGTCTTGGGCCTACCGTCATCGACCCCCATTTCCAGGGAAAATCTGTGGGACGGGAGTTGATTAGTGCAGTTCTGAAGAAAGCTGAAGACACGAGTTCCATCAGGACGATTCTCGAGGCATTCAACCCCGCAGTGTTTGCTCTCATCTACTTTTCGCTGGGTTTTGAGCTGGTCACGGACCTGCTGGACCTTGTCCTTAAGAGAGAAGTAAGGCAGAGCTTGGAATCCTGCAGCAACGTGGAAGAGCTGGCGCTAGACGATCTCGATCAGGTCTGTGCATATGATCATCCAAGAAGCGGGTTGGATCGCCGACCAGATTTCGCCTACTTTGCTCGCTGGGGCAAGGTCTTTGTTTATCGAGATCGATCGCAAATTCGCGGTTATCTGGCATGTCTACCTGGCTCGAGTTGGGTACAACTTGGTCCCCTGGTCGCTGAAGGACAGGAAGAAGCCGAGTGCTTGTTCCGGCACGCGGTAGCATCCTTCAAGGATCGAGATTTCCGGACGCGGATTATGGCAAGAGACCACTTGCTTGCCGATGCACTCAAGGGATTGGGTTTCAGACTCTATTGCCCCGAGTTTCTCATGGTACGCGGATTGTGGCGTCCAGGGCAATACGTTGAGGCCCTTGGAATATTCCCAGAGGCGGTGTGATTTCTGGCAGATCCTGCGATCTCCTAGAGACAATGATAACCGAGTTCCCTAGATTGGTACAATTCAGGACTCTGTGATTTGGGGGTACTAAGAAGGCTGAGCAACGGCTCTATGCACAACAGTAAAAGACGCAATCTACCCAAGAACACTAATACATTGAATGGAGGTGTTGTTCCGATGAAGACCATAGACGTGCTTGGAAAGTTCATAGTTACCGAGATTGCAGCCGAACGTGACGAGAAGTCTCTGGAGCCGGATGAAGATCTGCTGAGATCGGGAGTTATCGATTCCATGGCGCTTATGGACTTGGTCCTTTTCCTCGAGAAGACTTTTGGCATAGAGGTCGAGGAGGAGGATCTGGTCCCTGAGAATTTTCAGAGCCTCAATAGCATAGTTGAGTATGCCGAACAGAAAGTGGCAAACAAGTAGAACCCCCTTGACAACTCTGGGCCATAAGCTCTTTAGTAGGGAAGGTACGTCATGGATTTTGAATTCAGCGAAGAACAAATAGCGATCAAGGGAAGTGCTGTCCGTTTTGCGCAGAAAGTGCTCAATGACGAGATGATAGAGAGGGATAGAGACAGTGTTTTCTCTCGGGATCTTTGGCGCAAGTGTGCCGATTTTGGCGTACAGGGTGCGGCGTTTCCACGGAGATATGGTGGGGGCGAAGCGGATATCTTGAGCACCGTCTTGCTTATGGAAGGGCTAGGATACGGCTGTAGAGATAGTGGTCTGCTTTTTGCACTCAACGGTCAGATGTGGACGGTGCAGATGCCGATTCTGCGCTTTGGCTCCGATGCCCAGAAAGACAAATACTTGCCCAAGCTCTGCAGTGGTGAATGGGTCGGAGCGCATGGAATGACAGAGCCGGGTTCGGGTTCTGATGCGTTTAGCTTGAGTACGAGGGCCAGACTGGATGGTGACCATTACATCCTCAACGGGACCAAGACCTTCTCGACCAATGCACCCGTGGCTGATGTATTCATAGTGTTTGCCACTGTTGACAAACAGAAGGGGTTTATGGGTGTTACCGGATTTATCGTGGAAAGAGGGTTTCCGGGTTTCAGTGTCGGCAAGGACATTGAGAAAATGGGGTTGAGGACCGCTCCCATGGCGGAGTTGATTCTCGAGGACTGCAGAGTGCCTGTGGAAAACCGCTTGGGCAAAGAAGGAAATGGTGCGGCGATATTCGATGATGCGATTGAGTGGGAGCGAAGTTGCATCTTGGCCAGTTTGCTCGGCGGGATGGAACGGCAACTCGATGCTTGTGTCAAGTATGCCAACGAACGCAGACAATTCAATAAGCCAATTGGAAAGTATCAATCCGTTGCCAACAAGATCGTAGATATGAAAGTCCGGCTGGAGACGGCCCGGCTCATTCTGTACAGGTTGGCCTGGCTGAAACAGACCCGGGGCAAAGCTACTATGGAAGCAGCGGTTTGCAAGCTATACTTGAGTGAGGCCTGGGTCAAGTCTTGTCTCGATGCTGTTCAGATTCACGGAGGCTACGGCTACACCACTGAGTTTGAGCTGGAGCGCGACCTACGTGACTCTGTGGCCAGCACCCTGTACTCCGGAACCTCCGAGATTCAAAGGAATATTATCGCCAGGCTCCTGGGACTCTGATCACTGAAGGCTTGTCTTGGGCTTGTCAGAATGGCTTGGGCTCATCTTGAAGTACCATGTTCATCCCGAAGAACGGGCGCGAGCGGATCTTGATGCGACGGATGGACGCCGTGATCGATGGGTGACAGGTTCTGTAAGACGCCTCGCGCAAGTACCAACGAGAATGAGAGCTTCTGATCTTTCATACTGGGAGATTGCTATGTCTCAACAAACATCAGTATCGGAACTCGCAATCAAGAAAACACAGATCGAACTACTGTCCTTAGCAGAGGGGTTTTTCAAGTCTGACATTCTATTTGCTCTTCTGAAGCTAAGGATCTTTGAACGAATTGACCAACAGAGTAGGACTCTATACGAGCTTGCAGCAGAGCTAGAGGTGCGACCTGAGACGCTTTCGCGCCTGTTGAACGCCGGGGTCGCTCTGGGGCTGCTCGAATCCAAAGATGGCTTGGTATTTCGCATCGTAACAAAGTATTGTATGGTATTGACGCCCTCTGCCGGGGATTACTACCTGGGAGATCTAATTAGTAGCCTGGATTACTTTGGGGCGGGATTTGCGAGGCTAGACGAAGCTGTGTTGAACTCCGGACCAACCATTGATCCCTCAGCACACATTGGGGGGAATCAGGACAGCACGCGGAAATTCATCCTGGGGTTTCATAATTACGCTTTGCTTCGCGGAAAAGAACTAGCGCACTTCCTGAGCACAGCAGGCTGCAAGTCAATATTGGATCTCGGTTGTGGCCCGGGAACCTATGCCTTTCAGTTAGGGATGGAAAACCCTGATCTGGTGCTTTATCTGCTGGACCTACCCGAAGTTCTGGAAATCACAAAAGAAGTACAGACACATTTCCCCCTAAAGAACGAGATTCACTATCTACCCGTGGACGTGATGAAGAGTGACATTCCAGGGTTATATGACATGATACTTGTTTCTAATGTGTTGGTCGGTCTGTCGCAGGACGAAAGCCGCGCTCTTGTCAAGCGTTTATATGATTCTGTAAACCCTGGTGGGTCGTTGGTCGTTCAGGCTCAGTTCTTGCGCGATGATCGTTTGGGCTCAGAATGGCCGGTTGTTCTAGATCTCATGATGCTCTGCTCCACACCGAACGGAAGGAATCACGGTCCGGAGGAAACCATCACTTGGCTTGATGAGGCTGGCTTCAAAGAAACGGAATTCTGCTCTATGACCTTCTTCAACACAAATAGTTTCCTACGTGGATACAAGGTCTAGAAGGGCATTACTCAAGGCAAGAAGGGAAGGGAATCAGAAGAAATGGCTTTCCTGTTGCAGCATCTCTTGTCTGAAAGCGCAACCCAGCATCCGGACAGAGAAGCAATCATCTTCAGAGATCGCAGCATCACCTATGCCGAGTTGGAGAGAGAAACTAACAGGGTAGCCCACAGGCTTTTTGCTCTCGGCGTGGAAAAGGGCGCACGCGTTGGCATCCATATGAATAGGAGCATAGACTCCGTGGTCGCGGCTATCGGGGTTCTGAAGGCAGGAGCAACCTATGTTCCATTGGACCCTATGAGCCCAACAGGTCGCCTGAGTTACATCGTAGCGAGATGCGGGATAAGAACACTGCTTACTTCCCAGGAAAGGCTCATCAACGTAGAGCGGTCATTTCCTGGAGACTCCCCACTCGAGAGCATTGTTGTGATGGATGGTGTGGACACAAGGTCACGGTCCCTGGGGCTCACTCAGGTGATCAACTGGTCCGAGGCCGCTAATGAAAACCCAGCCAGTGCGCCCAGTGTGCACGTCATAGACTCGGATGCAGCGTATATTCTGTTTACTTCTGGCTCGACAGGCAATCCCAAAGGGGTCATGATATCACACCTCAATGCGCTAACATTCGTGAATTCAGCCTATGGACTTTTCCATATAGAAAAAGAGGATAGACTCTCCAACGTTTGCCCTTTGCACTTTGACATGTCAGTTTTCGACATCTACGTTGCACTGAAGGCCGGGGCTTCGATCGTTATCGTACCTGAAACCAGCACCATGTTTCCAGTGAGGCTGGCCGAGATCATTGCAGAAACCAAGATCTCAGTATGGAACTCGGTACCATCGACCCTCTGCCTTTTGGCGAACCTTTCAGATCTCGATAGGTATGATCTATCGAGTCTACGGCTAGTTCTGTTTGCCGGTGAGTTGTTTCCTCTGAAGTACCTGCGACGCCTCCAGGAGGCTATTCCCGGAGCAAGATTCTGCAACATGTACGGGCAAACGGAAGCCAATTCCTCGACCTATTTCTGGGTTGAAAAACTCGCCCTAGATCGCGAGGAACCCCTTCCCATCGGCAAACCCCTCCCGAATTTCGAGGTCTTTGCCCTGAACGACGAGGGCAGACTCGTTGACAAGCGCGGACAGGAAGGCGAATTGTACGTGAGAGCATCCACAGTTGGGCTAGGCTATTGGGGTGAGCCCGAAAGAACAGCCAAGTCCTTTGTCAAGAACCCGCTCAGGCCTGACTCGCCTGAGAGAGTTTACAGGACGGGTGATCTGGTCCGTCTGGATTCTGATGACAACTATGTTTTCGTGGGCCGAAAAGACCTTATGATAAAGAGTCGAGGGTATAGGATCGAGATCGGAGAGATTGAAACAGTGCTGTACAGCCATCCAGGAATCAGGAATGCCGTCGTCGTCCCAATCCCTGACGAACTCATAGGGAACAGGCTCTCGGTGATCGTCGAGCCCTCCGTAGCGGGCAAGCTCACAAGGAACGATGTGATCAAGTACTGCTCTGTGCGACTGCCGAGATATATGATACCTGAGATTGTTGAGTTTCGTGATTCTCTGCCTACCACTTCATCCGGCAAAGTTGACAGGAAGAAGTTGAGTGGCTCATGATGAACCGGAGAAGGTGAGTCCATGCAGAAGCTCATCAAGAACGATTGGCGTCGTGAATCTGGAGCGCCTTCTGCTAGCGCTAGGATCCTCAGTCACGAGATCCATCCCGAAGGACTGGATGTGGATCGGATTCGCTTCCTCGAGGCAGGCAGCCTTGTACCGCAGTCGAGTGTTGGTCACATCATCAGCGTTCTTCGCGGAAATGGAGAACTCCATCTAGCGGGTAACGACGGACAAACGTTTCACCTGGAGGCAGGCGTTCACATGTACCTTCCGCCTGACCTGGAAACCGTCCTCGACGCCGAGCCAGGGGCCGAGTTCCTGCGCGTATCCAGCCCATCAGCGTCGCAGACGCGCGGCAGGCAGTTGCTGCTTCGCGACGAGACGTTTCTTGCGGCCTGCGCCTCGGAGTCTCAGCCGCTTCGGTGGGTCCTCACTCCTCAGTACCTAAGCCGCCGGGTTTTCCTGCACCACGATCCAACTCTTCTATCGAAATCCGGGAATCCTGTCTCTTGGTTTCGCACCACGATGTTCGACGTGACCGGACTGCCTGGAAACGAGGATGGGGAGCCGGTGTTCAAGATGTCCTACAACTCCCGAACCGAGTTCAATGTTTGCTACGACGTGCAAGGGACTGCACATGTGCGTATGGCGCAGCACCCATACAAAGACGTGAACCAGCTCTGGGGCCCGTGGCTATCGCTCGACAGTGACTCGACCTATCACCTCAATGAGGCCGCTGGAGGCTCCGAAGAAGAGTACCGTATCGACAAAGCCACCCAGACCTCACAGACCCTTCGCAATAAGCACGAGGTACACATCGTTGATGGGTATGTGACGCTCTTCTGTCTGTTTGATCCGGCACCCACGGGCGTCGAGCGTCATCACCCCGGAGAGTACAGCGACTACGAGCCCTTGTCGCAGGTGATCAGAAACGGGCTATACGAGACCTACCGGCGAGAGATTGTGCGATACGACGAGATGGTCGATCGATTATCCGTGGCCAAGGCGATGGGCGAGCTGAGCGCGCCGCGCGGAACGCCGATCTGGGAACTGTATCTGCGAGGCCGACAGGCGCAAGCGGCCATCGAAATCGAGCTTGCGAAGACGCTTGCGGCTGAGGGAAACGGACGCGAGCAGACCCTTGCACGCTGGATGCAATCCGTCGCCGATAGATGAGCCGTCATGTACAACTTCTCTAATCACGGCGGGTATGGGGTGCAGTACGGGATTTGTGAACACACTGCTATGAGTGTGGAGATACGCTGAAACGCATCTCTCTTGGCAAAGGTTTCTGGACGGGGGTTAGAGGAACCGCGACTGCAACGAGACCGTAAAGGGCCAGGAGTGACAATCCGGTCTCAAGGAGACGACAGCATGGAACCCGTTTACTTGCGAGCACTCGAGCTCGATGACTTGGACAGAACCTACAAATGGCACAACGATCCCGAGCTATACAGAACCATTGGAGCATTTCACTACGTAAGCCGTGCGACAGACGAAGAGTGGCTGCGCAGAAAGCAAGCTTGGTCTGTTGAGGAGGTGAACCTAGCAATCTGCCTGACGAGCGACTCGCAGCACATCGGCAACATCTATCTCCGCTCCATCGACTGGATTGCACGCAATGCCAACTTGCTGATGTGGATTGGTGAGCCCGACCAGCGTTTAAAGGGGTATGGGCAGGCAGCCCTTCGGTTGGTAACCAAGCATGCGTTTCAGGACCTTGGCCTGGTACGGCTCTACCTAACTGTGCTGGAAGACAACAAGCCTGCCATCAGGGCGTATGAAAAGTGCGGCTTTGTGTTGGAGGGAAAGCTGCGGAAGCATTTCTTTGGCAGCGGCAGGTTTCATAACCTCTTGATGATGGGACTGTGTGCCGAAGATAGTTCAATAGGTGACTTGTGACAATCGTGCTGTGACGTTCCTGTTACGGATTCCCCTTGTACGTTCCTGGGTTTCCAGTTGACAGTGATCTTATCGAGGGAGGTGCCAAGTGTCAACAGATATTATTGAGGTTATGCCAAAAATCGCCGCGCAGGACGCTGTTGCCGAGTTAGCCATCTTTGGCGGCACTCCGGCTTTCGACGAGAAGCTATACGTGGGGCGACCCAACATCGGGAGCCGAGAGCGATTGCTGGAACGCATCAACGATTTGCTGGACAGGCGTTGGCTTTCCAATCGTGGCCCCTACGTAGACGAGTTCGAACAGAGGATCGCTGAGATGGCAGGGACCAAGCACTGTATTGCTATGTGCAATGCCACGGTAGCCCTGGAGATCACGATCAGAGCTGCAGAGCTGGCTGGTGAGGTCATCGTCCCATCGTTCACCTTTGTTGCAACAGCACATGCACTAAAGTGGCAGGAGATCACGCCCGTCTTTTGCGACATAGATCCTGCCACTCACAACATCGATCCAGACCGGGTGGAAGCGATGATTACCCCTCGCACCACGGGGATCATCGGCGTACACGTGTGGGGCCGGCCGTGCGACGTAGAAGCGCTCACCACGATTGCCCGCAAACGCGGGCTCAAGTTGCTCTTTGATGCTGCACATGCTTTTGGTTGTTCCTACAAAGGGCAGATGATTGGCAGTTTCGGTGATGCCGAGGTCTTTAGCTTCCACGCCACCAAGTTCCTGAATGCCTTTGAAGGCGGAGCGGTGACCACGAACGACGACGAGTTGGCTGCCAGGATCCGGCTAATGAAGAACTTTGGTTTCCTTGGATATGACAATGTGATCTACATCGGGACGAATGGCAAGATGAGTGAGGTCTCGGCGGCGATGGGCCTGACCGGACTGGAGAGCCTGGAGGAGTTCATCGTCGCTAATCGCCGCAACTATGAGCAGTACAGATGTGAGCTGGCGGACATACCAGGGATCCATCTGGCAACCTATGACGAGACCGAAAAGTGCAACTACCAGTATATTGTTCTCGAGATCGATGAGGGAGTCACCCAGGTCAGCCGCGATCATTTGGTCGAGGTCCTGCACGCGGAGAACGTCCTCGCCCGGCGCTATTTCTACCCGGGCTGCCACCAGATGGAGCCCTATCGCTCCTACTTTCCGCACGCTGGACTTCTCTTGCCAGAGACAGAAAGGTTGACCGGGCGGGTGATGTCCCTGCCGACAGGGACAGCGGTCGGACGGGACGAGGTCCACAGAGTCTGCCAGATCATCCGGCTCGTAGTCGCGCACGGTCCAGACGTCTCAGCTAGGCTGTCTATGGCTGTTGCTACCCGCGAGCCGGCCTTTGAGCCGGCTGGCATTCTAGTGGAGGAATAGAGGCGTGAAAGTCAGTGTGCCGATGATCACCTACAACCACGAGCGTTACATCGCCCAGGCCATCGAGAGCGTGCTGATGCAGGAGACAGATTTTGACTATGAGCTGATCATTGGCGAGGACTGCTCGACGGACCGTACCCGCAACATCGTGGTTGACTACCAGAGGCGATACCCGGACCAGATCCATCTACTGCTGAACCAAACGAATATCGGCGGGGTTGCAAACATCTCGCAGACTTGGCGTGCCTGCCAGGGCGAGTACGTGGCGGTGCTAGAAGGCGATGACTATTGGACCTCTCCTCACAAGCTGCAGAAGCAGGTCGAGTTCTTGGACAGCCACCCCGAATGTGCCATGTGCTTCCACGACCTGACGGTTGTGTACGAGGATGGAAGTCAAGCCCCACATACTTTCTGTTCTCCTCATCAGAAAGAGATCTCTACAATTGAGGATCTGCTAGAGTGGTCGATGATGCAGACCTGCTCGACGATGTACAGAAGAGGACTGGTGGAGGAGATCCCAGAGTGGTACTATAGGATGCCGCTGGGAGATTGGGCGTGGAACATCCTCACGGCCCAGCATGGCAAGCTCGGGTATATTGACGAAGTCATGGGGGTGTACAGAAAACACGCTGGAGGAATATGGTCCGGTAGAAGCACGATAGCGCAGTTGGAGATGAAGTCCGAGTTCTACAGGGTCGTGAACGCTCACCTGGAATACGCGTATGATGCGAAGATCAGAGCGATGCTCGCCTTCTGCAACTTTGAGTTGGCCGTACAGCACTACCTGGCAGGATCGCTTGATGCTGCGTCAGAACGCTTGACAGCGGCCACGGGGCACTTCCAGGATGTCGCGGACCGATGGCAGAGGCATACGCTAGATACGGCGTGGGAGATTGAGACCAGGGATGGATGCGATGCAGCCCAGGAG
>CAZBZX010000024.1:2237-3697 GCA_964496465.1 uncultured Bacteroidales bacterium | reverse complement strand
CATTGTCTGGATTTGTGATGCAGTGAGACCGCAACTACTCGCTGCCTCATGGATGCGTAGGCTGTGGGGAGAGTGGTATGCCGCGCACGCTTTCCAGGCCCACCAGTCTGGCGACTCTGCTGCAGTGCGAAGTGCCGCCTGGCAAGCGGTTCGTCATAACCCTCAACTGCTGGGGAACTTGGGGCTGGCCTCCATTTCTGTCTCCGCCGTCATTGGTCCCAAGACAGTAGCGGTAATCCGTCGAGTTGCCAGAGCTCTCCTGCCAGGCTCCAGGCAGTCTGTGGCATGAAAGTGTGCCTTTGTCCGATGGGCGGGCAGTGGCGTCCATGTGGTCGTTCCCTATACTGTGTGATGGTCAATTGCCTGTCACGATGAGACGAAGCGTACCGGACGGTGCTTAGAGATGCAAGTTGCGTTTTTTCCAAGTGGCTTTTGCGAAAACCCCTATATGGCCCTTCTTGAGGCCGCTCTGAAATGCCAAGGCGTCACAGTCGCAGAGGACGTGCCCAGGGCGCCATATCGCCATTGGCTCAAGGCCAACCGCGGCAGGATCGATGTGCTCCACATCCACTGGCCGGAAGCCATATACAACGACTGGGAGATGCGCGCGGCATACCGTTCAGGTCTTCTTCTCCCTATCCAGCTGTCGCTGGCGCGTGCGCTCGGATACCGGGTCGTGTGGACTATGCACAACTTGTATCCCCATCAGCGAAAGTACCGCGTTCTGGATAGTGCTGTGTGGCAGGGCCTCGCGATAGTCGCACATGCCATTGTAGTCCATTGTGAAGACACGCGACGCATTCTGAATCGTCGATTCTGGCGCCACCGGAACATATACACGGTGCCGATCGGGAACTACATCGGTGTACACGGTCCTCCAGTAGACAGAGCACTTGCGCGTGGTGGTCTCGGCTTGCCTCAGGGAAAGAGAGTCTTGCTGTTCCTGGGGGCGGTGAAGCCCTATAAAGGAATAGAGCACCTTCTCCTGGCATTCTCTCGGCTTCCGTCTGATGACCTTGTCCTGCTGGTCGCAGGCAAACCTGAGACTGCTGAATATGGTAGGGAGATCCTTGCACTTGCTGGTGCTGATCCACGCATTCACTGTGAGCTGCGTTGGATCGAAGACGATGAACTCGCCCTATACATGGGGGCCTGTGACGCGGTGGTCTTGCCCTATGTGCAGATACAGAGCAGCAGCAGCGCAGTCCTGGCTATGTCCTATGGCCGCCCGTTCATTGCCCCGGCGGTGGGCTGCCTATCAGAACTGATCGACGCAGGTGTGGGGATCCTTTACGATCCTGAGGACCCTGCAGCGCTGGTGGCGGCATTGGACCGCAGCGGGAGTGCTGACCTGGCCAAGATGGGAGCGCGTGGTGCGGAAATGGCAGCCTCGTGGCAGTGGTCATCGGTAGGGGCGGTCACGCGAGCTGCATACAAAGGCACGAACGGCTCGGCGATCG
>CAZBZX010000024.1:0-2137 GCA_964496465.1 uncultured Bacteroidales bacterium | reverse complement strand
GTAAAAGTCGAGAGGTCGGTGTCTCTGATGCTCCGGCTAGGAGGTGGCTAGCGCGTGGCTAGACAGATACTTCAGGGGCGACGCAGTGGAGCGAGCGCGGTCAGTCTTGTCACGCTTGGCTTGCTGCTGATACTCACTCTCCTCGCAGGAATCAAAGGCGTCTGTGCCCAAGGTCCCTCAGAAGACTGGACGACGCCGATAGACATCTCTGCCCCCGTCAGGGACGGGCTTGATCTCTTTGGCGTGTTGCTCTGTGACCCATACCAGAACCTTCATATCCTGTGGGGCAAAGGTCACAAGAGTGAGTCAGAGATCTACTACCGGACCGATGCCTCGGGAGTCCTGTCGTACCCGAGGGATGTGCTGGCGCTGCCGCATCCATTGGCCATACGGCTCTCAGCGGCCATATCTGAGCCAGGCGACGTCCTGCATCTGATCTGGCAGAGCGCGTATATCAAAGGAGACGTGTTCTACACGCGCGTTCCTCTGGTCGAGGCCAGCGACGCGAGGGCGTGGGATGAGCCGCGGCTGCTCATTCCCGAAGTAGACGGGGCAGGCCTCGCGGCCGACACATCCGGGGCGCTCCGCGTCTTTTACACCATATCCGATGCTGACGGCTATAGAGGCTCATTGTATGAGATACGGTCCGTGGACAGTGGGCTCACGTGGGGCGATCCAGCTCTGCTTTACGAGGCTACGGCGCCGGTGCCCAGTAGTCTTGGTTTGTCGCCCAATTTCGATGAGGCCGGTCGGATGCATGTCGGGGTGACGATCCGCTCCCTGGAGTACGGTGCCTACTCAGAGGTCGGCTATCTCCGCTCCCCCGACGGAGGCCAGTCGTGGGACCCATACGTCCTCATCGCCGAGCAGAGCAAGGCCACGCCGAATGTCTCTGTCATTGCGCCATTTGTGTTTGGCGAGGACGAGGTCCACCTGACCTGGGATGATCCGCGGCGTATGCACATGTGGTCGAGCGATGGCGGCCTGACCTGGAGCAGACCCGTCGAGATGATCGAGCTGGGCGCAGGCTTTGGGGGCGCCAACGTTCTGGCAAAGGATGGCGCGGGCAGGCTTCACGCCGTCGTCTCTGTGTACGGAGGTGTCTATACAATGGAGTGGGACGGCTCTGGCTGGGGGCATTACGTGCAGATTGACAACCGGCGCATAGATCCCCATGGCCAACAGCTTCTAGTCTGCCAGGGAAACCAGCTTCACGTCGTGTATGACGATCGTGTCGAGCAGGATACGACGGTGTGGTACACACACACGGAGGTCAGCGCGCCGCATATCCCCCAGTCCCCGGTTCCGGTCCCGGAGCAAGTAGTAGCTGTTGGCCCTACGGTGACTGTCGATGCAGATGCATCACCGACCCCTGATAAAAAAGATGCGCCGGTGGAACTACCCTCAGGGCTGGACGATGCTGCAACCGCCATGGGGACCACGAGCCTCGCCACACCTCTCCTTGTTGGGGCGGCATCTGCGGTAGGTTTGTTGCTCGTTGTGCTGGGTTGGCTGATTAGGCGAGGTGGTCACGGCTAGCAAGGGTTTGCGTGGGGTCCACCTGTTTACGAAAGAGAACTCATCTGATGCCAGAAGTATCCGTCGTCATACCAACCTATAATCGACAGCACTTGGTACAGCAGACCATAGACAGCGTTCTTGGGCAGACGTATCGTGATTGGGAGCTGATCGTTGTCGACGATGGTTCCACCGATGACACGAGCGACGTCCTGTCAGAACGGTACGGCTCTCGTATTCGTTATGTCTATCAGAGCAACCAAGGCGAGTCCGCAGCGCGCAACCACGGCATTGAGCTAGCTCAAGGTCAGTACATTGCGTTCCTGGACTCGGATGATCTTTGGCATCGCGAGAAGCTACAGCGCCAGATGGAGGTCTTTGGGGCCTTCCCTGACGTAGGCATCGTCAGTACTCAGGCAAGCTGGATCAACTACGAAGGCCTGTTGCTGAAGCAGCCGCCACATGGCCACGACCAAAGTGACGAGGTGATCTCGTGGGATGACCTTGTCCTGGACAACGTCGTGGCTGGGGGCGGTAGCTCGGCCGTCGTTCGGCGAACGTGTGTCGACCACGCTGGCGGGTTCGACTCACAGATCCGCTTTGGCGAAGAGTGGGATCT
>CAZBZX010000023.1:5782-20223 GCA_964496465.1 uncultured Bacteroidales bacterium | reverse complement strand
TATGTAATTAATAGCAATAAAATTAAAAGAGAAAAAATTTTGATCATGCTTAAGCTTTATCTCATCCGAACTACTAATATTCTTAGATAAGATAGACCCTTTTTCACCTGGTTCAATGGTTTTATTAAATACTTTAAAAGAAGTTAAATATACATTTGGCGGAATTATATTTTCAGTAATATCATCTGGGTTAAAAAGCACAATTCCATTTTCACAACCAAAAATTAACTTCCCATCATTTGTTTTACATGCAGACCTATCCAAAAAGAATACATCTTGAATATTATCTGATTCGTTAAAATTTTTAAAACTAACTAAAACACTTTCTGATTCATTAGATGATTTATATCTCATTCTTGAAAGTCCGTAACCTGT
Organism: uncultured Bacteroidales bacterium; assembly: GCA_964496465.1. Classification (GTDB taxonomy): domain Bacteria; phylum Bacteroidota; class Bacteroidia; order Bacteroidales; family CAYFUP01; genus CAZBZX01. The sequence continues at coordinate 19,848 of CAZBZX010000023.1, read as the reverse complement.
GCTTATCCATAGTTCTCCAGGAATATGTTCCAAAATTCCCACTATTTGGTTACTTGGGAGTCCATCCTTTTCGTAGAAATTATTGAACATGTTTCTTTCATAATCAAAAAGGCTTAAACCAAATTCAGTTCCAATCCATAATTTATTATTCGAATCTTCAAAAACAACATTAATGAAATTATTGCATAAACTTGAACTATCATTTTCTTTATGATAATAATTTTGAAATATTTCAGATTTATGATCAAACCTTGATAAACCAGATGGAGTAGCAATCCAAAAATAACCATCGTGATCCTCAATTATTTGAAATGCCCAATCGTCAGGAATAGTACCTTCAAAATTATTTTCATCTCGAACAAAATGTTTATATTCTTTGGTTACTGGATTTAATCTACTCATTCCATTACCATGCGAAATTATCCAGAGATATCCATCTTCATCTTCCAGTATTGAACGAACATCAAGCCCTTTACTTAAATTACCTTCAGCAGGATTAAATGGATAAGATATAAATGATTTTGTAGCAGGGACAAATCGTTGAAGATATCCTAGATATGAACCAACCCAAAAATTATGTTTGCTATCTTCAAAAATACTATATACTGATCCATATCCTATAGAATTTGGATCATTAGGATTATTAAAATAAGTTTGCCTACTGTTTGTTTTTGGATCAATTACATTTAAGCCATTATCGAAAGACCCTAACCAAATTTTACCTTCAGTGTCAACGTAAATTTTACTAATATTAACAATATCTAAAGTAATACTTTTACTGTAAGTATTATAATTATAAAATTCCTTCCCTGCTGTAAAAATGTTTACCCCGCCCTGATAACTACCAAGCCAAATATTTTTTTGCACATCTTCAAATACACAAGTAATTCCAACTCTGCTTAAGCCAAAAGGATTGTCTTTTTCATATTTAAATGAAGTATAGGTTTCATTCTTTTTATTATACACATACAAACCGTCGGTTGAAGCAATATAAATGAGACCATTACTGCTTTTAAAAATATCGTAAATAAAATAAGTTTTATCAAATTCATATTTTACAGAGTTGATATTTTGAGTGCTTTTTAATAAATAATATATTTTTCCTTTAATTGTGCCTATCCAAATAGTATCACCTTCTTCAAAAATTGTATTAACTTCCCTTATAGGAAATGATTTATGATTTTCGATATAGGAATCGTATTTATTTAATTCATCTGAAGCTAAATCATAAGTAAATAAACCTGATACTCCTCCTACCCAAAATAGACCTTCTTTATCAATTATAAATTCCTTAACATTTTGAAAATCACTATTTATTATAGCAAATTGTTTTGTATTTGTATCTAATTTAAATAAAGAACCAGCTTCAACAGCAACAATTAATTCATTATTAGAATTTTCTTTTATACGGGTTACTCTATTTGCAGTACTTATATTAATTCTTTCTTTATCAAGTATGTATGTAGTGAAATTATCTAAATCAGGATTATACAGACATAACCCTTTTAGAGTTCCAATCCAGATGTTATTAACATGGTCAACAAAAATGTCATAAATCATATTATCAGCGATACTGGTAAAATCATTAAGAATTTTTTTATATACTGTCGTGTTGCTTCCATCATAACGATTCAAACCTTCCATAGTCCCAATCCATATAAATCCACGATCATCTTGAGCTATACAGTTTATTATATTGCTTGAAAGTCCATCCTGACTGGTTATATGTCTGAATCTTAATTCTGTTTTTTGCGAAAATAGGAAAGTTGAATTAAATTGAATCAAAAAAATAATTAATAGTGGTAATCTATTTTTCATTATACAATACAATGAATTTATAATCCCATTAAATCTGAAAATCAATATTTATAATATTTGTTATTAGCAATTTACTAATAATTTTCCACAATTTAATTATATTTTGGAACTAACTGTTTATTACTAATTTGAATAGCAATATATGCATTAAAGGTATTTATCTCTCATACCAAATCCTATTTTGCAGCTAAATCAATTCTGAAATTTTATTTATTGTTTTGAAGTTTCTTGTTGTTGCTTGTAAGTTAAGTTTACTTTCGATATAATTATTATTTAATTTAGATCTACCGTAGCCATTTGGAATGTATAAATAAATTACCTTTCCATTTATAATACATTCTTCAGGATAATAATTTTTAGAATTCAATTTTTCTATTTTATCCGATGTTGGTGTATCTGAAAGGAAAGTTATATACATAGTAGTTTATATCCCTACCGGATTTTTTTAGAAATGGATTGTTAATGATAATTTCATGTAATTCAGTTAAAGTTTTAATAAAAGTTTTCACTTCAAATCCATATTTTTCTCTGATCTTTTCTTCAATTTCAAATTCAATATCTTTACTATTTGCATTTTCAATATTTCTAAATACAACATTACCACTTTGAATATATGTTTTAATATTTTTGAATTTTAGCTCCTCCAACATTGTTTTTAGCTCATCCATTTTAATTTTCTTCTGGCCACTAACATTTATACCTCTTAGCAATACTATATAAGTATCCATATTATTAATATTTATTAATTAATAACCTGTTGGCGGAGTTAATTGTTAACTCATTGAAATTTAGACTTCGACTACCTGCCCGTCCGGTCAGGCGGGCGCTCAGTCTGACTGTCACAATGAGCGTAGTCAAACTGTTGCTCAGAATGTTATGAAATAACTCCGCCAAGGAGTTAATTAATAATAAACACTGGATATAATCAAATGTTTTGCATTGAAATGAATTATGGATAGGACTAAAGCTTTTTAAAGAATAAATTATGAATATTTGTTAAAATAATTATCTGAAAATTAATATTTTATATTATAATTTTTAATTATAACTATCCTAAAAAAAACTAATCTATTGTTTATTTATTATTGCTTTATAAAATTCTTCTTGAATTTTTGATCTGATATTCATATTTACAAGGTTTGAGTTGCTTACATCTGGGTAAACCCTATTGGATAAGAAAATATAAACAATATTATATGTTGGGTCAGCCCAGGCCATAGTTCCAGTAAAACCAGTGTGGCCAAAACTTTCTAGTGAAGCAAGATCAGAAACAGGATTTATCCTTCTTTTATTTGGTTCAGGTTTATCAAAACCTAATCCCCTCCGATTACCATTTTCACAAAAAGGGCATGAAGTAAATAAGTCAATAGTTTCGGCTTTTAAATACCTCTCGCCTCCATAAACCCCATTATTTAAGTACATCTGCATAAGTTTTGCCAAATCATTGGCATTGCCAAAAACACCTGCATGTCCGCATACACCGCCAAGCATAGCAGCTCCTGGATCATGAACATACCCATGGATAATCTGCTGTCTAAAAACACGATCATTCTCTGTTGGCGCTATTGAGCTTTTTTGAAATTTCTGCATTGGTAAAAACCCTAACGAATAAGCACCTAATGGTTTATAAAAAGTAGAGTCAACATAATTATTGAACTTTTGATTGGTAATTTTTTCTATAATTCTATAAAAATAATAAAAGCCCAAATCGCTATACTTATACCCATTTTTTTCTAGCAATTCTGAATTATCAATTTGATTATAAATCGTATCTACATACCAATTTCTAATATAAAAATTTTCAGCAACCTGGATACTAAAGTCTGAATCTGGAAAAAAAGAATATAGATTTTCATTTAACTTATATTGTTTATTTAAATACATTTTATACGCTATCTTATATGGATATTCAGGTGAAAACTCACTACTAAAAAGCTCCTCATCTTTAAATAAAGGTTGTATTAATGATATATAAAATGGAATCCATGGGTATAATCGGGACTGATGAGCTAACACGTCTGTGCAGAAGATATTCTTTTTATTGGTTTTCTGTAATTCTGGTAAATAATACGACATTTTCTGTCCAATAATAAATTTACCTTCATCAGATAACTTCATCAGAGTTGGGACTGTAGAAGCTATTTTTGTTATAGAAGCAATATCATAGATATCTGAATTCCCCACTTTCTTTTCTTCAAAATACGTATGGTATCCAAATGATTTATAATAAAATACAATCCCATCTTTGGCACATAAAATCTGGCAACCTGGCATAGCCCTGCATTCTATTGCATCATTAATTATCGAATCAATTCCCGTTAAATCATCCGATTGTATACCGATATCCTCAGGAATAGTATATTTAAACCTGATCAATGAATCAAATATTATCCCATCTTCTTTGCAAAAATACCCTCCTATAGTAACTGGAAGTTTTCCTTGCACCTGTAATCCTCCATAAATAGCCTGAGCTGTATAATTTTGTATTAATGTATCATCTTCATAAGAAATAATGATGCTTTTTATATTTTCAATTTCATTAAAACTTGCAAGTGAGTATGGATTTGCAAAAATGCATAAAACAACATTTTTTACTCTGGCCAACTTCTCAACAAACTCAATTACTTCATTATTTATTCCAAAATTATTTGAGTTATATCTACTAGGATTATGGACACCAAGAATTATTAGATTGTAAGGACTTAATTCATTAAATAAATTTTTAAATTTACTAGTATCCCCATTTTTCGACATATTAAAATAATCTATATTAGAGTATAAGGATAATGTATGCTGAAACATATTTGGACCTCCTTCACCCAACGAAACAGATGCAATTTTTAATGTATCGAGCCTCATTAGAGGTAAAATAGAATTAGTATTTTTTACTATTGTTATTGATGATTCAATTAATCTTCGTAAAGTAAGGTAATATTCTTTTTTATGTAAATCTTCATATAAGTTGTTTAAATCTACTGGTTCATCTTGATCGAGTCCTACCCATTTTTTTAAGGCTAGAATTTTCCGGCATCGATCATTTACATCATAAATAGATAATTCTCCTTTTTTTATTTCCTTCTTAATTTTATCAATTGCATCAGGGATATTAGCTGGAACTAATAATATATCATTTCCTGCTTTAAAAGCATCTACCTCAATTTTTCCGTTATTACCATTTGTTGTAACACCTTTCATATTTAAAGCATCGGAAAAGACAATACCATTGAAACCAAGTTTACTTTTAAGTAACCCATTAACTGCTTTTTCTGAAAGTGTAGTAGGCATTTTTTTAGTAGAATCAATGGCAGGAATATTTAAATGAGCAACCATAATTCCGCCAATTCCATATTGTATCAATTCTTTAAATGGATATAATTCAATACTATCGATTCTTTCGAATGAATGATTAATAATTGGTAAATCATAATGTGAGTCAGTATCAGTATCACCATGTCCCGGAAAATGTTTGCCAGTGGCTAATATTTTATTGTCCTGCATGCCTAACATATATGCCAACCCTTTATAGGTAACATTGTATTTATCTTCACCAAACGAACGGCTATTAATTACCGGATTTTGAGGATTATTATTTATATCTATCACCGGAGCAAAATTTATATGTACTCCAATTCTTTTTAGCTGTGATGCAATGTCCCTACCCATTTCGTAAATCAGATAATTATCTTGTATGGCTCCGAGCATCATTTGTTCGGGATATTTAATCGTACTATCTAATCGCATAGCCAGTCCCCATTCTGCATCCATAGCTATCAACAATGGAATTTTTGATACTTTTTGAAAATAATTGGTCATCTCAGCTTGTCGCGAAGGCGAACCTTTTAAAAACATTACCCCACCAACTTTATATTTTTTTATGATGCCTGCTACTTCCTTCATGTGATCTTCATCCTTAATTGAGTATGCATCAATCATGAAGAATTGTCCAATTTTTTCATTGACCGACATTCTGTCTAAAACGGAATCTGCCCAATTCAAACAATCTTCATTAATAAAAGGAGGATACACCTTATTAAACTGTTCGTCGGAAATACTATCTGATATATAAAGCTGGAAGGTATTTGAATAAGATATACTTATTTTATACAAAAATATATAGCAAATAACAACGCGTAAGAAATGCCTTCGAAAATTCAATATCATTATAAAACTTTTGTTACCATATTACAACTATGCACTAAAATAGCGAATAAAAATGACAAATAATTTTAAATAATCATTATCTTTAGCGAAAATTGTTTAAAAATTAGTGTTTTGAAAGTCGATAAAAAAACGTTAATGAAAGAGATTGCATTTGCTCTTCAAATGTATTCTGATAATGTATACTACTATCTTAAACTTGACACTTTTGAAATAGCCTTTTCTGTTGATCCTTGTTTCGATGATGATCCGGATATACAGAAAATAAATAAGGAAATTGAAAAGAATCCAAAAAACTTTTTAAAAATTGAGCCATTTAAATCGTTTGATGCTTTTACATTGATGGAAAAATTTGCAGATAGTGTTGAGGATAACAGGCTGCAATCAAAGTTATATAAAGCATTTAGCGCCAGGAAACCTTTCGAAAATTTTAAAACCATATTAAATTATCATCCTGATTATCGTGAAAAATGGTATAAATTTAAGGATGAATTTTATGCAAAAGCCGCGACTAAATGGTTAAAAAATCATAACCTAAGTTTGGAATAATAAAATTTATTTTTTGAATTTTATTTCAAATAATACCAAAATATTTTATCCATGAAAAATAAATATCCTATTTATATATTATCAATTGTATTTACATTCATTATTGTTTCATGCAGTTCATTAAAAAAAACTGAACAAAAACAATTAATTTTATGGTTCGATAATCCTGCAATTCAATGGGATAATGCACTACCAACTGGAAATGGAAGAATAGGTGCAATGGTATTTGGAAATCCATCTATCGAACGCATTCAGGTTAATGAAGAATCTCTTTGGGGCGGTTCAAAAATTTCAAATGATAATCCGGGAGCGCTGGATTATTTAGAAACAATTAGAAAAAAAATTATAAAAGGGGATATTCCTAAGGCATTCGAACTAGCAGAAAAACATATAGCTGGAATACCTGGAAAATTAAGATCATACCAAACTTTAGGAGATATTGCCATTCATTTTTCAGATACATTGAGTGAACTCACAAATTATCGTCGTGAACTTAATCTCGAAACTGGAATAATAAAGATCAGTTTTTACAGAGGTGATAATTATATAGAGTATGAAGTATTTTCATCAGCTGTTGATGATATCATTATTATAAAAATGAAATCAAGCAAACCTGATGGTTTAGATTTGGGAATAACCATGAAAAGAGTTGTTGATGCTAAAATTAGTGTTATAAATAACGCTATTGTTATGAACGGACAAATAATTGATGGTGATGATATAATGCTCGGTCCGGGAGGTGAACATATGAAGTTTTATGCAAAATTAATACCTGTTGGATATAATGGAGATGTATCTTCAACTGAAGATTCATTGATACTTAAAAATGGAAACGAAGCTTTATTTCTTTTTAATGCTGCTACTGATTATAATTTAAAGGGTTTAAATTTTGACCGGTCTATTAATCCGTTAAATAAATGTGAAAAGGCAATAAAAAGCGCCTCATCAAAATCATATAAGGTCCTTAAAAAGGAGCACATTTCAGAGCATTCAGCAATGATGAACCGTGTATTTTTCTCACTTACTGATAATGATTTTTTAGATACTCTACCTACTGATAAAAGATTAGAACGATTGAAAGCTGGAGAAAATGATCTTGGATTAGTTGAAATCTATTTTCAATTTGGAAGATACCTATTAATGGGATCCAGCAGAAGGCCAGCACAATTACCAGCAAATTTACAAGGAATTTGGAATAAAGACTTGTGGGCACCCTGGTGTTCTGATTATCATGTAAATATTAATATTCAAATGAATTACTGGCCAGCTGAAGTTTGTAATCTTTCAGAAACTGTTGATCCTTTAATTGATTTTTTGAAAGAGTTAACAATACCAGGAGCTGCTACAGCTAAAAATGTATATGGAGCAAATGGATGGACTGTGCACCACACAACGGATGTTTTTGGTAAAACTTCTGTTATTGATGGAGTATATTGGGGTATGTTTCCTATGGGAGGGCCATGGATGACATTCCCTATTTGGAGGCACTTTGAATTTACAAATGATACAAATTATTTGCGAAATATAGCTTATCCTATTATGAAAGGATCTGTTGAATTTATAAAAACATTTCTTTTTGAAGATGATGAAGGATATTTAGTAACCGCACCTACCTATTCTCCAGAGAACAGCTATATTGATCCAAAAACAGGAAAAGAGTTTAAACTAACTTATGCTCCTACTATGGATATTCAAATTATTCGTGAAGTATTAAATAATACCCAAAAAGCTTCTAAAATATTAAAAATTGACAACCAATTTGCTGATAGTCTGGACTTTATATTAGATAAACTTCCACCAATCAGGGTTGCCTCAAACGGAACTATTATGGAATGGATAAAGGAATACGAAGAATTTGAACCAGGACATAGGCATATTTCTCATCTTTTAGGATTATATCCCGGAACTCAGATTAAACCTGAAACTCCTGAACTTTTTAAAGCTGCAGAAAAAACTTTAGAAAGAAGACTACAATTCGGAGGAGGTCATACAGGATGGAGTCGTGCCTGGATAATAAACTTTTATGCTCGTTTACAGGATGGTGAAGAAGCTTATAACCATTTGCGATTATTACTTGAAAAATCAACCTTACCTAATCTTTTTGATACCCACCCACCCTTCCAGATTGATGGTAATTTTGGAGGAACCGCTGGTATTGCTGAAATGCTTATTCAAAGTCATTTAGGAAATATTCATTTACTTCCTGCTCTACCTAAGGAATGGGATAAAGGAAAAATAAGAGGATTAAAAGCCAGAGGTAATTTTGAGATAGAAATGGAATGGAATAATCATCAACTTGAAAAAGTTAAAATTATTTCACTTTCAGGAAGTCCTTTAAATCTTAAATATGGAATTAATGAAATTACCATGAATACTAATAAAGGAGGCATCTACACATTTAATGGTAATCTTAAAAAGATAAATTAAACAATTTCTGTCAGTCGTGATTATAACTGCAATCATTCTTTCATTAACTTAATAATTCTGTATATTTATAATTTGTCTATAAATTAATATATCATGAATAAAATGAAAATCACTTTCACAGTTGTATTGTTTATTAGTTTTTTTTTAAATAAAATTAGTGCAACTAATGAAGCTAGACTTCTCAGATTCCCATCAATTTATAATAATTCAGTAGTTTTTTCTTATGCAGGAGATTTATATCAGGTAAATTCAGAAGGCGGAATTGCAAGGAAGCTTACTTCGCATGTGGGTTATGAAATGTTTCCAAGGTATAGTCCGGATGGTAAGTATATTGCATTTACTGGTCAATACGATGGAAATACTGAAGTATATATAATGCCAGCTGAAGGAGGTGAGCCAAAACGATTAACTTATACTGCTACCTTAAACAGAGATGATATTGGTGACAGAATGGGACCAAATAATATTGTAATAACATGGACCCCTGATAGTAAATACATTATATTTCGTTCAAGGAAACAATCTTTTAATTCTTTTAGAGGACAATTATTTAAAGTTTCTATAGATGGAGGTTTATCTGAAGAAATCCCATTAACTGATGGAGGATTTTGCTCCTATTCGCCAGATGGCAAAAAACTTGCTTTTAATTGGGTTTTTAGAGAATTCAGAACCTGGAAATATTATAGAGGAGGAATGGTTGACGATATTAGGATTATCGATTTACAAACTAAAGAAGTTGAAAAAATCACAAAAACTAGTGCACAGGAAATTATTCCTATGTGGATTGGAGAAAATATCTATTTCCTTTCAGACCGTGATAGGATTATGAATTTATTCGTTTATAACACAATTTCAAAAGAAGAAAAAAAAATAACAGAATTCACAGATTATGACATTAAATTTCCTTCTGCTAATTCCCAATATATTGTTTTTGAAAAAGGTGGTTATATCTATAAATTAGATACTAAAACAAACGAAGTATTTAAAATAGAAATTATAATTAATGACGATTTTATATACAGTAGAAATGAAATTAAAGATGCCTCAACTCATATTAATATGGTTGATGCATCGCCAGATGGGAAAAGAGTTGTTTTTTCTGCCAGAGGTGAAATATTTACTGCACCATCAAAAGAAGGATATACAAGAAATCTCACAAATTCTCCAGGGGTCCATGATCGAGATGCAATATGGTCGCCTGATGGAAAATATATTGCTTATATATCTGATAATACAGGTGAATTTGAAATTTATATTCAGGAGCAAGATGGTTCTAAACAGCCTATTCAACTCACTTTTAATTCTGACACTTACCTCTACGACATGTATTGGTCGCCCGATAGTAAAAAAATCATGTGGAGTGATAGAAAAATGCGACTAAGAATGATTGACATTGAAAGCAAAATAATAACTGAAATAGTTCAAGGAAAATACGATGAAATTGACAATAATAACTGGTCTCCAGATAGTAAATGGATTACATATGCAAATGAAAGTTCTAATAAAAATAACATTATTTACTTATATAACTTAAATAGTAAAAAAAGCATCCCAGTTACCGAATTCTGGTATAACTCTACTTCACCAAATTTTTCATCAAAAGGAAATTATTTGTTGTTCAGTTCCGATAGAAGTTTGAATCCTGAATATAGCCAAATTGAGTGGAATCATAGTTTCCGTAATATGCAAAAAGTATATCTTATTGTACTTTCTAAGGAAGAAAAATCTCCTTTTGTATTGGAAAATGATGAAGTTGAAATTATAAAAAATAAACCTGATAAAAAGGAAATAAAAACTGAAGTAAATAAAGTAAAAGATATTACTATTGATTTTGATAATATAATTGACAGAACCATTGTATTACCTATAAAAGCGGGAATATATTATAATATTTATTGTATTGAAAATAAAGTGTACTACAATGTTCGTGAAGGAGGCACTGGTGTTAGCGCAAAATTATTTGACCTTAAAGATAAAAAAGAAACAGACCTGGGAAACATACAATTTGGTATTACTTCTAAAAATAAAATGCTTGTAAAACTCGGTGGAAATTATGGAGTAATTGATATGCCCTCGTCAAACGTGGTACTTGAAAAACCTATTGACCTTTCTGGCTTAAAAGTAAAAGTTGATTATAAAAAAGAATGGCAGCAAATTTTCGATGAATCATGGCGACAAATGCGTGATTTCTTTTATGTTGAAAATATGCATGGCGTTGACTGGAAAGCAATATATGATAAATATTCACCTTTAGTATCATATGTAAACCATAGAGATGATTTAACTTATATAATAGGAGAAATGATTGGAGAATTGAATGTAGGCCATGCATATGTTTTAAGTGGAGATAAAGAAACTGCACCAAGATTATATACAGGACTTTTAGGTGCAAAAATTTCTAAAGATGAATCAGGGTATTTTAAAATTGATGACATATTAAAAGGTGAAAACTGGAACAATAAGCTTCGATCTCCTTTAACTGAATTTGGAATGGAGGCAAAAAAAGGAGAATTTATAATTAAAGTGAATGGTTATTCAACAAAAGAAATGAATGATATTTATGAAATTTTAGTTGGGCAAGCTAATAACATTGTGGAATTAACCTTAAGTTCTACTCCTGATGAAAAAGAAAATAGAAAAATCCTAGTAAAAACAGTGGCTGATGAAGCTAATTTATACTATTTCAATTGGGTGCAAAACAATATAAAAAAGGTGAATGAAATTACAAATGGTGAAGTTGGATATATTCATATACCAGATATGCTTCAGGAAGGGTTGATAGAATTTGCTAAATATTATTACCCCCAATTAAATAAAAAAGGGTTAATTATTGATGGTCGTGGTAATGGAGGAGGAAACGTTTCACCCATGATAATTGAACGATTAAAGAGAGAAATAACACGGGCAAATATGGCACGAAATTTTACTGAACCTGATTACACTCCTCGTCAAGCTTTTATTGGACCAAAAGTTTTACTAATAGATAAATATTCGGCTTCTGATGGTGATCTATTTCCTTACGCTTTTAAAAAGCATAAAATCGGGACTGTGATCGGAGAACGTACCTGGGGCGGTGTTGTTGGAATAAGGGGCTCTTTGCCATTTATGGATGGTGGTCAATTATATAAACCTGAATTTGCATCTTATTCATCAGAAGAAAGTAAATGGATTATTGAAGGATATGGTGTTGATCCTGATATTTATATTGAGAATGATCCTGCAAAAGAATATATGGGAGAAGACGCCCAACTAAATAAAGCTATTGAAGTTATTCTTGAACAATTAAAAAATTATAAAGTATTGCCTTCTATTCCTTCGCCACCCGATAAAAGTAAATAGCTAGGAGATATACTTACTCAGCAAATTTATTAAAACATCAGGCTTTATAGGTTTAGATAAATAATCATCAAATCCTGAGTTTCGGATTGATTCTTCTTCATCTGCACGGGCAAATGCTGTTTGAGCAATAATTAACTGATTAGGTTTTAAGCCTTTAATTCTCTTGGTGGCTTCATAACCATCCATTGTAGGCATCTTAATATCCATTAAAACTACGTCAAAATCATTTGTTTTACATAAATTAACCGCTACTTTCCCATCTTGAGCCCATATAATATCAGCATTTGTTCTTTTTAATGCAGCTTTTAAAAAAACATAGTTATTCTCTTCATCTTCAACTATTAATATTGAGTGTCCAGAAAAATTATTACTTATTTTTAAATTTTGATCCAATATTTTATAATGGATTTCTTCTTTCATCTCATATAATGGAACTTCAAAATAAAAGGTTGTGCCCTTACCTAACGCTGATTCAACATACATTCCCCCTCCAAGCAATTCCGCAAGTCTTTTCGATATAGCAAGGCCCAATCCGGTTCCCCTGTATAATTTTTTAGCTTTATCCTCTCCTTTATAAAATCTCTCAAATACAACATTTAATATTTCTTTGGAAATGCCAATGCCAGTATCTTTAACATAAAACAATATGTTACCCTGATTTGATTTAATACCAAATTCGATGAAACCTTCATCAGTAAATTTAAAGGCATTATCTAGTAAGTTAAGCAAAACTTGTCTGATTTTATATTTATCAGAATAAATATTTAATTTTTTCGATTCCAGATCATTTTTAATTCTTATAGTAAGTTTTTCTTTTCCTTCATGCAAGGATGACCAGTTTTTAAAAATTTCATCCACAAAACTATTCAAAGCAAATATTTCATTTCTAAACTGTAATTGATTAGCTTCAATTTTTGAAAGATCAAGTATATCGTCGATTAGAACAAGTAAAGATTCACCATTTATATTTATTTGTTTAATAAACTCATTTTTATCTTCTTCGCTTACACCATCATCATTAAGTAAAGATGAAAACCCAATAATAGCATTCATGGGTGTACGAATCTCATGTGACATATTCGAAAGAAATGACATTTTTAAACGATCTGATTCTTCTGCTTTTTCTTTAGCTTCATTTAATTCAGCTGTTCTTATTTTAATTAATTCTTCAAGATGATTTCTGTGTTTTGATAATTCCTGATTACGCATTTGAATTTCTAGTTTACTTTCCTGAAGTTCCATATTCGATTCTAATAAATCTTGTTTTTGTTTCAATAACTCTGCACTTTGTTCTTCAATTTTTGTATTTCTTTCTTCTAAAACTGAATTCAATTTTACAAGATCTGAAGTTCTTTCTTCAACTGTTTTTGATAGTAGTTCTCGTTGTTGTTTTAAGGTTGTGATCCTAACTAAATATATAGAATATAAAATTCCTGCAACTATTATAAACAGGAGCAATCTAAACCATAGGGTTTTCCAATAAGGAGGTGTAATAATTAATGGTATTGAAGTTCCTTCCTCGTTCCAAACCCCGTCATTATTTGATGCTTTTACATGAAAAATATATTCCCCCGGATCAAGATTTGTATATGTAGCTGTTCTTTTATTTCCAATGTATATCCATTCAGGATCAAAACCTTCAAGTTTATACGCATAATTATTATTCTCAGGCACTGTCATATCTAAAGCAGTAAATTCAAAACTAAAAACATTATACTTATATGATATAATCAGTTTATCCATTTTCGAAACATGCTTTGTTAAAGGAGAATTCT
>CAZBZX010000023.1:0-5772 GCA_964496465.1 uncultured Bacteroidales bacterium | reverse complement strand
AGCTCCAATTTTTGCTGATTCATAAAAAATTTTAAAATCGGTTAATACAACGGGTGGAATATTCATATTATCAAAAATGCTATCAGGGTGAAATACATTAAATCCATTTATTCCTCCAAAATACATTTCACCTGTTTTACTTTTAAGCGATGAATTATAAGAGAATTCATAACTTTGAATTCCATCTCCTAGATTATAATTCCTGAAATTAGGTTTTAATGGAGAATTCACAGCATTATTAAATTTACATAATCCCTTATTTGTACTAAACCATAAATTCCCTTTGCCATCCTCTAAAATTGAAAAAACGCTATTATTAGGTAATCCATCAGATTCTAGGTAAGTAATAATTTTTTCATTTTCTTGAATAATTAAATTTAAGCCTCCGCTTTCGGTTCCTACCCACAAATTTCCTTTTGTATCTTCATAAATTGATCTCACCTGGTTGCTTCCCAGACTATTTATATTTTTGGGGTCTCGCTGATAAGAAGTAAACATCCCGGAATCTTTATAATAGCAATTTACACCGCCAAATTCTGTACCTATCCATAATGTTCCTTTTGAGTCTTCATATATTGTTGAAATAAAATTATCGCTTAATGAATTGGGATTATCCGGATCATGTGTGAAGTGTTTAAATTCTCCTGATTTCTTGCTAAATAAATCTAATCCACCACCAAGGGTACCTATCCATAAATTATAATCTGAATCTTCCAGAATATACCATACATCATTATTACTTATGCTATTCTTATCAATTTCATTATGTTTAAATATTTTCACTTGTCCTGTTTTTGGATTATACCTGTTTAAACCATTTAGGTAGGTGCCAATCCAAATAATACCATTATGGTCAATACAAAGAGATGTAATCACATTACCACTAATTGTTTCAGGATTTTCAGGATTATGTGTTATATATTTAAAATCCTTTTTATTTTTATTAAATATATTTAATCCACCTCCATCAGTACCAATGAAAATTCTACCTTTATCATCTTCAGCAAAACATAAAATTGCATTATTACTTAAACTATTTGGTTGACCAAAACTTTTATAATGCGTAAATTTATCTTTTATTTTATTGTAATAATTAACACCTCCATTAAATGTACCAATCCAAATAGTGTTCGTTTTATCATTATATATTTCATATATAATATCAGTATTTAAGCTAAAAGAATTGTTCATTTGATTCTTAATGTAACTAATTTTATTTGTTTTCAAATCAATTATATTAATTCCTGCTCCACCCGTTCCAATCCATATGTTTCCATTTTCATCTTCATTTATTGATCGTACAATATTATGATTAATAAAATGACCATCTTCATTCCCTGGGTAGTATCTAATAAATTTTTCAGACTCCCTTTCTAACATTACAGCCCCTCCTCCATATGTGCCAAACCAGATGTTTTTATTCTTGTCCTCAAAAATTGATAAGATGTTGTTTGTACTTAAAGAATTTGGATTATTCTTTTTATAAACATAATGTATAAATTCATTTTTTTGGAATGGTAATTTATTTACTCCCCCAAAATCTGTAGCAATCCATATATTACCTTCTGAATCTTCAAATATATCTCTAATATAATTACTGTTGATGGATTTTTCATTAGAGGAGTCAATCATAAATCTTTTAAAATTTAATGTATTGACATTAAACAGATTTAAACCGCCACCATTAGTTCCAACCCATAACCTTCCTTGACTATCCTCAAAGATTGCAGAAATATAGTTATGGCTAATTGAATTTGAATCGGAAGGACTATAAACAAAATGAGTAAAATATTCATGGTCTTTATCAAATTTATTTAATCCGCCCTGCTCGGTGCCTACCCAAATATTACCTTCTCGATCTTCACACATTGCAAGCACTCTGCCTATTCCAATTGTTGTGCTGTCTTTTTCGTTATTCCGGTATACCGTAAATTTATATCCATCAAATTTATTTAAACCATCATTTGTTGCAAACCACATAAATCCCTCAGAGTCTCGAAGTATTTTATTTACAGTACTTTGCGAAAGACCTTCATATCTTGTTAAATGATAAAACTTTAAATTAGCATTTGATGCACTTATAAAAATTGCCTTAAAAATTAATACTATCAGAATCCAATTCTTCATTATATTTAAAAGTAAACTTTATTAAATCTAAATATAGCTATTTATAAAACCAAAAAACAAGTAAATACTTTTACGAATATAATATAATGTCGTTCAAAAAAAATTAATTTTATTTATGAAATAAACTATATCTAATAAATTTCTTTTAAACTTATCAATTCAATATAAATAATGATTAACCGAATTATAAGTTTTGTTTTATCAATGCGCCTAATGGCATTTTTGTTTATAATATTAGCCGTATCAGTTACTACCGCTACATTTATCGAAAATGACTTCGAATCAATTGCAGCCAAAGCTGTTGTTTACAATTCAACATGGTTTGAAGTTTTACTAGGCCTTATTTTAATAAGTTTAATAGGTAATATATTTTACAATAAATTATACAAAAAACAAAAACGCTTTATAAAATCAATGACCAAACTTTTGTAATAAAACAATACCAACCCTCAGGCAAAATAGAGCTTTTTCAAAACATAAATAAGGAAAATAAAACTGGACTTGATGCATTAACATTAATGATTGAATCATTAATTCTTGCTGATTATAATAAACATACCATTTTCTGAAATGTTATTCAATTTAATTTAATAAACAACAATGCTAAAAATTAGTTCAAATATAAAAAAACAATGTTATTGAATGGCAATATCAACCACTTTGTATCCTGTCTCATTTATAGCATCCTTAATTTCGCTGATGCTTACCAGTTCTACATTATATTCGATAACAGCATTGGAATCAACATGAGAAGCTTTGACAGAATTTATACCCGGAAGTTCAGAAACACTTGCTTGTATAGTCTGCTCGCAACCAGTACATGTCATTCCATCAATAGATACTTCTATTTTTGACAGCTCCACATCCAAATTATCATTTGATGGTTTAGAGGTGGTTTGATTATTACTACATGAAGTTAAGAGAAAAATTACAATTGATATTAATGTTAAAGTTCGCATAATTATTTTTTTTATGATTTAAATAATAGATTATATAAAATATTTATTTTTTCTTTTTTTTGTCTTTCTTTTTTTCCTTTGCTTTCTTAATTAAGCTTCCTAACACTTCATTTAGCGTTTTAAATTCACTCATTTTTATCAGTATTTCCTCATTCTGATCTGAATGCTTATTTGCTTCTTTTAAAATTTTAGAAACAGTTTTTTGCCTGTAAAAGACAATATAAATAAATAAAAATATAATTAACAGAACTGATAATAACATTATAATCAGATTTATCGAAAAGTACCATTTATTCTTATTTTGGAGACTTTGTATTTTATCCTGAAGATCATCAATATATATATTTGATGAGTCGAGTTTATTATTACTGTTCTTCAAACTTTCCTGAAGAATTAATAGTTGAATATAGCTTCTTTTGTTAATATTCATTAAGCTATCAATATTCAATTGATTGCTCTTATTTATATTTTTTAATAAATAATTAATTTCAGAGAAATTTTTATCAATATTTTCCAGTTCATTAACAATTAGATTAGTATCGGTGCTTTCCGCGTATAATCCTACTTGTATGATAATTGAAAAGGAAAAAAGCAATAAATATTTCATCTTTTGTGATTTTATAAAATTCCTAGATAATGTTATATAAATTATTTAACTAAATTACAAAAAATTGATTTAGCTACCTTAATATATTCTATAACACTTATTAAAAAATTATTAATCTTGAGCTTTATAAACTATAATCTTAAAACCTGAATAAAATCATCTTCCAAATTAAAAGGATTTTGCAATTTTATTTATTGATTTATTATTTTTAATGAAAAAACTAGCTGTTGTTGCATTAGGAGGCAATGCATTATTAAGAAATAACCAGGCCGGAACAATTGATGAGCAGGAACAAAATACCTATGAAACGTTGAAAAACCTGATATTTCTTTTAAAAGATAACTATAATTTAGTGATAACTCATGGAAATGGCCCTCAGGTTGGGAATATCATTATGAGAAATGAAGCAGGGAATCAACTTTACGATATTGCTCAAATGCCACTTGATGTTTGTGTTGCAGACTCACAAGGAGGAATTGGTTATGTAATTGAACGTATATTGCGAAATTTTTTAAATGAGAATAAAATAAAAAGAGATATTCTTACTATTATTACTCAGGTTATAGTTGATAAAAATGATAAAGCTTTTAAAAATCCTGTGAAGCAAATTGGTAAAACTTATTCAAAAGTTGAGGCTGAAGAATTAGTGAAATTAAAAGGATGGATTTTTAAAGAAAGTAAAAAAGGTAAAGGTGGGTGGATAAGAGTTGTCCCATCGCCCATGCCAAAAGAAATTTTCAATGAAAAAACGATAGAATTTAATGCAAAAAACGGAGTAATAGTTATAGCTGCAGGTGGAGGCGGAATTCCTGTATATTTTGATGAAAATAAATCGGTTTGCCCTGCAGAAGCAGTAATTGATAAAGATTTGGCTTCTTCGTTAATTGCTTCAGAAATAAATGCTAATGAACTTTATCTTTTAACGGATGTACCCTATGTCTTTTTAGATTATGGGAAACCAACTCAGCGAGTTGTTGAGTTTTTAAACTTGAAGGATACAATAAAATACTTAAAAGAAGGTCAGTTTGCAGAAGGAAACATGTCACCAAAAATATTAGCAGCAATTAATTTTATTAAAAATGGTGGTGAGAAAGCTATTATAACTGAGGCTACAAAATTGAAAGATAAACGTTATGGAACAAAGATCACCTTAGAATATGATAATAAAGATAAACCTCACGATTTACCCATAGATAAATGGTCAAATAGCTAATTTTCGCTAACCTCCTTATATCTAAAACAACCAGTTTCATGATCATTTACCATGCCAGCAGCCTGCATAAAAGCATAACAAATAGTAGAACCGACAAATTTAAATCCGCGTTTTTTTAAATCCTTACTCATTGTATCCGATTCTTTTGAGTTCGGTGGAATTTCCTTCCAGGTTTTGAATTTATTGATAATCATTTTACTTCCAGTAAATTGCCAAATATATTTATCAAATGATCCAAACTCTTTTTGAACTTCAACAAACGCTTTTGCATTAGTTATAGTAGCATTCACTTTTAATTTGTTGCGAATAATCCCTTCGTTTTTAAGTAATTCATCTATCTTTTTCTGATCATATTTCGCAATTTTTTTATAATCAAATCCTTCAAATGCTTTTCTGAAATTCTCTCTTTTTTTTAGAATTGTCGACCAGCTTAATCCAGCCTGAAAGGCATCCAGAACTAAAAATTCAAATAATTTCAGGTCATCATGAACAGGTACTCCCCATTCTTTATCATGGTATTCTTCCATTAAATGCTGGCCAATGCACCAGGCACATCTTTTTTTATCCATTATTTATATTTTTAATTCCAGCAAATTCCGCGTTTATTGTAAATCCTTACAAAATTATCTACCGAACGGTCACCGGTTTTTTCTTCCTCTTTAGGAAAATAACAAGCAGGTAATTCACCCAATGATCGGTGATAAGTTAAACAATCACAACAAACTCCTTTTCTACTGCAAGAAAACGTGCAATTGCAAAAATTTTTGTTTTTGTCTTTATTACAATCCATTTTAATTATTTATTGATTTGATGATTTGATGATTTGATGATTTGATGATTTGATGATTTGATGATTTGATGATTTG
>CAZBZX010000022.1:20148-20926 GCA_964496465.1 uncultured Bacteroidales bacterium | reverse complement strand
TGTGTATAAGCAACCATACTGTTTACCAATAACATTTTTCCGTCATGATTTTTAAGGAAAACCTTGCCAGGAATTTGGTCCATTATATCTAAAAGGGTTTTACTAAAAGATTTTTCATAGTCAATTTCTTTCTGCAATTTACTTATATCGTTTACAGTTTTTAATCCTGCTGCTGTTTTTTCAATGTGTAATAAAACTTTCTCTAGGTCAGAAAGATATGAGACAGGAAGAGAGTCTTTCCTAAATAATATTATATCCCTATTATTTATTGAAATAATATATATATATAAGTCAAACTTCTTTTTTAATTTGTGTATAGAAATACTTCCTGGTTTTCTTGCCGAGCCAATATTTTCCAAGTAAGATTCGTATTCATTTGATACAACTTTCTTCTCACTAGTGTTAAGAAAATTATTAGGAAATTCAAAAGAAGGTTTACGGAATTCATTATCTAAAGAATAAGAAATTATGCAATTAAAATTTAATTTAGTAACAAATGCCTTTAAAATTTCTTTATAATAATCATCAATTGTTTTATATGATTGATACATTATATCATAAAAATCAATCCACAAACTTTTTTCGTTTTCATCTTTCATAAGAATTGAATTAAATTATCATTGTTTAATATATACGAATTAACATTATCTAAGTTAATTTTCAAATTTATTATTAACATTGATCACCATTTATCATTTCATATTCAGTATAATTTGTATGTTAGTTATGCATATGGATTATATTCCTGGTCACCGATAACCCCAAACCGGTCCCTCCG
>CAZBZX010000022.1:0-20138 GCA_964496465.1 uncultured Bacteroidales bacterium | reverse complement strand
TCGTTTAGATTTAAAAAAATAAATTCTAAGTTATTGAAAAGAGATAATTATCGTTAAAAACTGCCTCATTTTTTGATTTAAATCCTATATATTATTTTGATAAAGTAATTTACTCATAATTATAAAGTTCAAATCTAAGAATTGAATAATTGCCCATGAATATCCGTATATGTCTTCCCTGATGTGTTTGATCACCATTTATATGTCTTATAACTTTCCACTTATTGTTTTCAAACCTTCCTTCATCAACTTTTAAAATGCCAACATTTAAAGATGTGTCACTCATATTTTTAAAAGTAGCAACTATTTCAGTTCCTGCAATATAAAATTCGTTTTCATCTGTTTGAATTATGATAGCACCTGCCATTTCCCAGGTTTCATTTTTTGAGCTACCTTCCCAACCTAACGTATAACTATGTCTCATTGTGAATTCATAATTTCCTAATTGAAATACACTTTCTTGATTTTCTTTATCAAAAAGAACTCCTTCCATTTTATTTTGGCCATGATGACTAGTAATTATTGGTGTAAGTTGATTTATTAAATGATACATTTTTCCTAAAGGTTCATTTTCCGGATCACTCGCATCTTCAATTGAAAACGGTGAAAAACCAATACTTTCATAATGCCCAATGGAAAATACTGATTTCATTGCAACAGTATTATCAAAGCGATGTTCAGGAATAAATAACGGATTTTCCTGGCGAGTATATAAATCGCACCAATGTTTCAAATTAGGAAAATAGAAATCAGGTGATAAAAAATCAATAGCCGGACCAGCTGCTTTCCAGACATCCATTAAATGTGGTAAAGGACCAGCGCTTGGATACTGACCTGGCAGCCAACCAGGACGGTTCAGCGCTGCATTTACAAACATTGGTAACGGATAAATTTCTTTACCGGCTTTTGTTATTTCATTTGTGAATTTTGAATAATGCCAGGCCATAAAAATTTCATCTGTATGTAATCCTTTCCCGAAAATTTCTTCCCAGGTCCCTGTTTCTTTATATCCATTTCCAGCCCATATTTCTTTAAATTCTGGTACTAAAATATCTTTGTTAACTTTTAAATATTGTATAAATTCTTGAGGTGCATTTTCCATAAATTTTTCATTTGCCAATTGATTATAATCTCTTGCAGTTGGTAACATCCCTATTTCATTCTCAACCTGAACCATAATTACCGTATGTTCATTTCCATCAAACTCTTTAATATTTTTCATTAATGCCTGGAAGGCTTTTAAATCGGCCTGTAAATTATTCTCACTAAATGGAGTTAATATCTCATGACTATTCCCTTTATCGTCTTTAATTCTTGGAAATCTTTCCTGATCTTGCTTAACCCATGAAGGAGCATGACTTGACATACTATTTTTCCAGGAACCAAACCAAAGAAACACCAATTTCAAATTTTGATTTCGGGCTTTGGTAATTAATTGATCAAGCAATTCAAAATCGAATTCTCCTTCAACTGGTTCAATCAATTCCCAATAAACTGGTGCTAATACTGTATTCAGATTCATTTTAGTTAATTTAGGCCAAATGGGCTCCATATATTCCACACTTGTAAAAGATGAGTTACCAAGTTCACCTCCAAGAATAATAAATGGTTTCTCATCAACGATTAATTGAGTTGTTTTACCTTGTTTTTTTAAATAAGGAATTTGATTTGATTTTTGCTTCAATTCGGAGCTTTGACATCCAACGATTAATATGAAAACAATTTCAATAAATAATCCTTTTTTTAGTAATCCTTTCATAGTATTTAATTTATTTATAACTTAAAGTTATATTATTTAGAATTTTTAATGTATAAAATCATACTATTTTTCTTATTAAATTGATCCAAAATTATTTAAGGTATAAAACATAAGGTATTATATCAATAATTCATTTTAAATTTTCTTAAATCAGATAGTAAGCATAAGGCTGTCCTTATTTGGCAGAAAACTTCATCATACATTATACCAGGCAATCAAATCCAGTTTTAAAGATTATTTATGAATGGTTAATACTTTTGTTTCCATTCATTTAACATATAATTTAAGAAGTATCACCCTGATAAATAAAATTAAAAATTTTAATGAAAACGCTGATTTATATAAAATAAACCAGCGCCTTTCAAACTCTAAAACTAAATAAAAAGAAAAATCTATTTACTAAAAAAGGCAAACAGGGTCTCTATCATTCTTTAACTAACCTCGTGACATTAAATGTTTCATTATTACTTAGCCATAAAAAGTATAATCCCGGTTTAAGATTTAAGGATAAATTTGTGTTACGAATAGGCGAGCTATACTTTTTCTCAACTAATTTTCTCCCTTCCATGTTTAATATAACTAATGAATTAAACATGTTATCCCAACTAATTTGTATATCAGTATTTGCCGGGTTGGGATAGACTAAGACTGAAGAAACTTCATTAAATGATATTTCAATATTATCCGGAATACCGGTGTTAGTATCTATCACATCAATTATAACAAAATCGGTATCAGCAGCACCCTTGTCATCTGTAACTATTAATTCAATTTCGTAGTTTCCATCTTCTAAATCAACGGTTGGATTAATTCCGGTAGCTACTTCTTCATCATTTAAAGACCATACATAAAAAATTATTTCTCCGTCTGCATCAGTGCTCATTGAACCATCAAGTGTTACAGTAACATTGCTTGAACCTGATGAGATTGTTACAGATTGATCAGGGCCGGCATTTGCCACTGGTTCTATATTGTCCATACAATTATTCGCCGGGTCACCTAATCCTGAAGGATCTGCACCAGTATTTGATATGAATATTTTATCAAGTTGTGCACCGTCTTCCCTAAAGCATATATACAATGTATGATAACCTGTATCTAAATCATAAGATAGTGTACTGTCATTATTTGCATATCCATGCACATCATCCCAATGCCAATTATTATTTGTTGGAATATTATTCCAACTTGTCCATGTTCCGTCGTCAATTTTTACCCAATATGAATCGTCGTTAGCAGTTTTAGTTAATACTCTTGCCCATACTTTATAACGTCCACCTTCGTTTGCATGAAAGTTATATACTAAAATATCATCTGTGTTCGTTGGTTCATCAATGCTTTCTGTTCCTGTTTTAACTGTTACATATACACCATTTGATGCACTATTATCAGCAATAACATCCCAATTTGATCCAACATCAGTACATTCGGTTTCAAACCATAAATTAGTATTTAATAAACTTCTTATAATTACTAGTAAGGTATCAGAGTGTATAGCTCCATCATTATCAGTTACCGTAAGAACAACTTCATATTCACCAAGATCAAAATCCATTTCATAAATAGAATCTGTTGAAATCTGGATCTTATCAAATGACAAAGATCCTACTTCACCATATGACCAGGAATAATTCTTTATTTTACCGTCAATATCACTGCTACCTGTGGCATCTAATGTAATCGTCTCAAATCCATCCATATCATTATCAAATATATCTATATCAATACCTACATTTGCTACAGGGGCGATATTTGCATATTTCCCTCCATCATCGTCATCAGATGTAAATGTTGTAATACTTCTGGCATCAATTGTAGCTGTGTAAGTACCTCCATTACTAGAAATTGCACCATCATTAACCACTTTTTTTGTTGCTGAAGATGTAAATTGCGTAAGTGAATCAATGGTAGCGTTTTGAATATTAAAGTCTAAAGTAACATCCTCATCATTTAGATTTAAAACTACCACAATCAATGATGTATCGGTTTTATATGCAGAAATTTCAACATCTGAGATAGATTCAACTGTTGCATCTACCCTTACAGCTCCTGGTCGAATAAATTTAGAATATTGAGACATCGCAAAACCCTTATCGGTAATATTACCATCTTTTGATATTAACCCATAAAATCTTTGGATGTACCACCATACATAGGCATTAAAATTTGCCAACATGCAGTCATTAATTTCTTCCCCTAATACTAGTGCTAAATCCCAGTCATTGGATAATGTATCTTTATCCCCAAACAAATGTTCTGTCATCCATACTTCTTTTCCTTTCTCACGTGCAAGAGGAATGTCTTCTAAACCACTACCATAAATATGGCCAACAAGGATATCAAAATGAGCATTGGCCAAAGAATCATTTAGAATTGGATTGTTATATTCACTGGCAAAATGATACGATTCAGGAGCCATTACTTTTGCATTAATATCCTGGGCATTTTCCTTAAGAAAAGTGAGTATTTCATTAGGTGTCCAACTAGTCCAGTTTTCTTCAATATCCGGTTCGTTTTGAATAGAAATGGCATGCAATGGTACTCCACTATCACTCATATAAGAAATAAACGAATTTAAATGATCAACATAAGCATCATAATTTTCATAAAGTAGCTTTCTTTCATTCGAAGCATTTCTCACAGTCAAATCCAAAGGAGGATCCCATGGTGAAGCAAAAACTGTAGCTCCTTTATTATATGCATTTAGTGCTGTAGGCACACTGCGATAAAACACATTCGAGTCTGGATCTATATGTATCCTAAGAATACTTAATCCCATTTCTCCAGGTTCGTTACCAAATACTTTTTCCCTGACATCTTCATTTAAATCAGGTCTCCAGCCAGTATGGTTCATCCCACCAAAGCCCGAAATTAACTGATATTCTGTATTTAGATCAATTGTAACAGTCTGAGCATTATTAAAAATTGTAAAACATAATAAAACACTGTAAATTCCTATCTTTCTAATGATACTAATCATGATAATTTATTTTAATCGTAAATAGTAACCATTCTTTTTTCACAATTAATTGTTTTTAATAAAAAAAAATTTCGCTGTTAAGATACAAAAAAAAATTACAATACAATCGATTGCAGAAGAAAATTTGCAATCGATTGCAAAAAAATATAACTATCTGAAATAAAGGCCTGTAAATAAATAAAATTGTAATTACAATATGACGAATTTTGGTTTCCCCAATCTCTCATAATTTCTTATGTTTATGATATACATTCCATAATCAAGATGGTGGCTTAAAAATGTATTTTTTTAATCTTCCTTCCATTAATGCTCAGAATTTCAAATTATTAAATTCCAAACATTTTTGCTAAGTTTTTTAATATTACAATGAATACTTTAATATAGAAGTATATGTTTATATATTAAAGTTTTACTATTTTGCTATACATATTTATCTCACCATCAAATAGAACTACAATATAAACACCCTCACTTAAATGATTAATATTTATATTACTATATAGATTAGAACAAGATAATTCCAATCTGCCGTTTAAATCATATATTCTTAGATCTTTATAGCCCAATGGATCCTCTACAGCTAAAGTCTGTTCTCTTCGATTGAATATAATTTTTATGTCTTTATTACTAGGATATTTTAAAATTTCATCTAATGGACTTGTGTCAGCAGTTTGATTTGATGTAGTGTCGATCGAATATTCCATCCCAAAAATTCTTTGAGAAAAATGGTACAAACCTGGTTTCCAAACTGACCAATCATGTCCCAAATCAGGTTGAATCCAATAGGAATGATCAATATTATTTTCAACCATAAAAATATGAGTATTTTCGGCAATAAATTGTAGGTCGTCGTCACCACCGCATGAAATCCAAAGTGCCATAATTTTTGATGTATCTTCAGCTAGATTAGGAATTAATGAATCAGCCGGTTTTGTGTTTGGAGCAGGTGAAAATGCTCCAACCCATGCAAATGTATCGAGATGTGCAAGACCAAAATTCAATGCTTGCCCTCCTCCCATCGAAAGACCAGCAATTGCCCTTGCTTCTCGACCTGGTTTTACTGAATAGGTCGTATCGATAAACGGAATTAGATCTTTTATAAGTTCAAATTCGAAATTGGCAAATCCTTCTACTTTATCAGCTGCAAAAATATCACTGCCAGGTGAATCGTCAACCATCGCCCGACCATTTGGTAATGCTAAAATCATTGGGGCAATTTTATCCTTTGCGTTAAGATTGTCTAAAATATTTTGCGGTGAGCCATTATTGTACCATTCATTTATATCCCCTCCAATTCCATGTAAGAGATAAAGCACATTATATGTTGAATCTGGTGTATATCCAGCAGGTAAGTAAATTCTTGTTTTACGTTCAATACCAACTGTACTTGAATAATATGATACTATTTCCATTTTTCCATGTGGAATATCTTTGTTATATTTATCATAACCAGTAGGAGGAGGAACTATCGTATCTTGCGGGAACAAATCCATTGTTATAGTTAATATCAAAAATGATATAACAACTTTTGTTATAATAACTATTTTTTTCATATGTATTCTTATTAATAAATTACTTTTAATATTGATTTAATACTATCCATCATCTTTTAACGGTTATTTTTATTTGAGTAAATGAATGCGCAGGGAATGAATAGGTTATCCTATCAGATTCTGTTTTAATATTTTGTATTTCAGGAATATACTGCTCCTTTTTATCAATAGTAAAAGGTTCATTTAACGATTTGCTATTAATAACAGTAACTTCAGCTTTTCCAGTAAAAGAACCTGTTGTGGTTAAAATATTAGTATTTATGGATTTCTCTTTATGCCTGTTAATTACATTAATAAAAACAGTATTTAATTCATCATTATATACCGCTGTAACATCTAAATATGGGATTCCTTTGAATTTTTCAGTATTGAATGTATCACTTTCAACATATGTATCAACAGAGCTCCCTAAACAATTATTTGAAAACGATTTATAAAGATAAAAGAGTGGCGTTTTGTAAGTCCCTTTTTCCATATCGCTCCCTAAAAGGGAAGTGAGCATAGTAAAATTTGTCATTTTTACAACATCAGCATGACGAACAAATGAATTCAAACATTGTGCTATTGGTAAAACCGATAGAAAGTTTCTCCCAAAAGTTCCCCATTCATCAAATGAAATGTAAATTGGGTTTTTAAAATCTTTCATTACTCTTACTACTTCAATTTCAGCCGCGGGCACATTTATCTTTTCTTCAAACTCCATAGCCCTCTGTCCCATGTATGTATAATAGTCAGGCATACTTCCCCAGCTCCAATAGCCGTGAATGGAAATAAAATCAATCATATCTCCAAGTCCAGTGAGCACTTTTCTGTTCCATTCAACCCAACTACCCGTGCTTTCATAATAAGATGATCCTGAAGCTACTAAACTAATGGAGTTATCCACCGCTTTCATAGCTTTTGCAGCTTCCCTAGCAATTTTAACATAATCATCGGCATTTTTATAACCAAGCTCCCATGGAGCACCATCAACTTCATTACCTAAATCCCAGATTTTTATATTATAAGGTTCTTCATGTCCGTTCTTAGCGCGTAAATCGGAATAATAAGTTCCTTTTTTATAGTTACAATATTCTACCCAGTAAACAGCATCCATTATATTGCTCAGCCCAAGATTTACGCATATTACATTTTCACTTCCCATTGCTTTATTAAGGGCAATCCATTCATCAGTACCTACATGGTTATTGTCGGTACTTCCCCATGCCAGGTTAATACGTGTCGGGCGCTGGTCTTTTGGCCCAATTCCATCCTGCCAGTTATATCCCATCACAAAATTTCCTCCCGGCCATCGCATATTGGTAATTTTAAGCTCTTTCATTGCATCAATATAATCTTTTCTGAACCCATTTTCATCTGCAAGAGGTGAAGAAGGATCGTATAAAGTTCCATAAAGGGTATTAAAATCCACATCCTCGGGTAAACCTAATCTTTTCCCATTAAAATGAATTGGTTCCATAAACACCCCATATATCTTAGGATCAATCTCCCCAATCGTTCTGTCAACATCGATTTTTATTTTTGCAGTTTGAGAAAACAAAAAAGAGGGAAGAATAAGCAATATAGTAAAGAATAATTTTTTCATGATAATTCCTTATTAGTTGTTGATTTTGAATTAATTGTCAATTTTTTTCATGGCACAACATAACTTCAATTTTTATTCAATTGTAAAAATCTTTTTTAAACGGATGTCCTTAGAAGAACTTCCAACTTGAATTTCAAATTCTCCCGTTTCTATTTTAAAATCATTTGTTTTTGTGTCATAGAATGAAAATTCCGAGGCAGGTATTTTGAATGTGAGTGTCTTCTTCTCTCCCGGAGAAAGTGTAATCCGTTGAAAACGCTTTAATTGATTAATAGGCACTTTAATTGATGCTGTATTACAATGAACATAAATCTGAACTACTTCATCGCCTTTCATTTTACCACTGTTCTGAATTTCAAATTGTATTTCTACCTCACTATCTTTTTTTATTTTCTCAGAACTAAGTTTTAAATTACTATACTTAAATTGAGTATAAGAAAGCCCATGTCCGAAAGGATATAAAACTGGCTGATCAAAATACATATAAGTACGCGGGTTATTTATTATATCATAATCCGACATATCAGGAAGCTGTTGCGTTGAAATATAAAAGGTTTCAGGAAGTTTACCTCCTGGATTGATATCACCAAATAAAACATCGGCAATGGCATTGCCTCCAAGTTCTCCTGAGTACCATGCTTCAAGAATAGCTTCGGCCTTGTTTTCAGAACCTGCAAGGGCAACTGGGCCTCCATTTACAAGCACAATAATAATATTAGGATTAACTGAAGCAACCTCAGCAATTAAATCCCTTTGAACCTTTGGTAATTCAATATTATTACGATCCAGTTCTTCCTGAGAAATGCCGGGTGAAACTCCGACAAAAAGTATGACAACATCATTTCGGGCAGCAATTTCTTTTGCTTTATGAAAGTCAGTTTGACCAAGGTCCCAGGTTAACCTTGCACATGCACCCATACCGTTTTCATAATATTCATATACAATTTCATATTCTTTTCCCGGAATTAATTTCACTGCTGCACTTATAGGTTTTTCACCATGTTCCATCCAGTCATCAATCAATAACTCTCCATCAACATAAAGCCGGGAACCATCGTCAGCTGATGTACCTATATGGTAAATAGTATCAGGAGGAATGATTTTCCCTTTCCATCTAACAGAAAATTTATCTTCAGGTATGTCACTTGCCGGTGACTTTGTGCCAAAAGTAAAATCTACCATTGAATCAATTCTTGTTAAAACAGGTGTTCCTGATAATTTCATGTTATCATAATATTCGCCTACTATGCCGGCTTTATCAGCTCCATCCAATTTTGTGAAATACTGTGGTTCAATGGGTTTTAACAATCCGCCTCCTATACTGCTTCCTCGGTTATATTCTACATTTATTCCCAGAGCTTTGGCTTTATTTTTAATCCCTTCAAGCGGACTAACCAAAACGTTTGGAAACCCACTATAAATACCAAGCTGTGCATCAGCAGCATTTGGGCCAATTACAGCAATTGATTTTATCTTATCTATATTTATTGGCAATATCCCATTATTTTTTAGCAGCACTATTGATTTTTGTGCAGCTTCCAATGCAAGGCTGCGATTTTCTTTGCAATCCAATTTTTCATTTGGAATAGAAGAATATGGTACCATCTCAGCTGGATCGAAATCGCCTAATCTGAAACGTGCAGAAAGCACTCTTGTTAAAGCACTATCAAGGTCTTTTTCTTCCAGCAATCCCATTTCAATTGCTTCTTTTAAGCCACTTCGGTATTCCCATCCACAATCAAGGTCACAACCAGCTAAAATACTTCTTGCTGAAGCTTCTGCATAGGTATCAAAAAAATGATGTCCATTTACCATATCGTTAATTGCACCGCAATCAGAAACTACATATCCCTGAAATCCCCATTTACGTCTTAACAGATCATTTAACAAAAAAGTATTTGCATTGCTGGGAACATGATTTACTTCATTATATGCACCCATAATAGAGTAAGCATTTCCTTCGATTATAGCATCACGAAATGCAGGTAAATAATATTCAAACATGCAACGCATATCAACATCAGATGAACCTGTATGGCGGCGTTCTTCTTCGTTATTTGCCAAAAAGTGTTTTGGAGTAGAAATAGTTTTAAAATAATATGGGTGATCGCCTTGCATGCCCTTTATAAATGCCACCCCCATGCGAGAAAGGAGATAAGGATCTTCGCTGTATGATTCCTCATTTCTACCCCAGCGGGGATCTCGTGCAATGTTAATTGTTGGGCTCCAATATGTTAAACCTTTTCCTTTAATAGTATTTAAAACACGAGCTTCATCGGATATGGCGGTTGCAATACGATGAATAAGCTCAGGGTCCCAGGTTGATCCTAAAGCAACACACTGAGGAAAGGAAGTTGCTCCACTTTCAAGTATTCCGTGTAATGCTTCACTCCAATAGTTATATTCAGGTATACCTAAACGAGGAATTGAATCAGTTTGATTGGTTAATTGATTAATTTTCTCTTCAACAGTCATTACCCTTATTAAATCAGAAAGCCTTTCTTTATAGGAATTCGGTTTAAAAACATTCATAATTACAGAACTGCTTACTGTTTCTTTATCGCTTACTTTAGCTGATAGAATTAATAGGTAATACCCAGGCCGTGGAAAAGTAACTTCTGTAACTACATTAGCTGAATTTTTAAATAAAACATTGGTATTCTGGGGACATGTCCATTCAACTTTTATATTTTCTGATGATACGTTTCCTGTAAGTTTTGCAGAATGTGTCTTTTCCCAATCTATAATCTGACTTTCTCCAGCATTAATTGAAATATATTGAGAATGTATTATTGATGTATTTAAAAAAAGAAAAGCTAATGCCCCTATAATTGGTTTGAAGATTCCTTGTTTCATAGTAAGTTTCATTTTATGTGATTAATATTTAATTATCAGTAAATTAAGTTAATTATTTTAAGTTGCTATTCAAATCTTATCCAGTCCACCTCAACAGGCTTATCATTGATTAACATCACAATCAGGTTTTTAACACCTGGTTTCAATCCGGATATAGGTGCTTTGATATTCTTCCATTCATTGCTTTCTGGAATTTCTATCCGGGCAATTAAAGGGCCATCAACATCATTAAACTTGAATTCTAAAGTTCCACCAGTTTTTGATGAGGCTCTTATATTAATAAACTTAAATTCAATATTTTCAAATTCAACCCTATTGTATTGAATCCATGCATTTGAGGATTGAAATAGAGCCTTCCAGCCTAAAAATGTATTGAGCGTATCCAAAAATAATATAGATAAACCCGTCTCGCTTTTATAGCTATACCTGTCGATTTCAATTTTTTGTGTAGCATAGGTTGTTCCTACACCACGTAGTGTTGGAATTACTTTTTTAATGGTTCCATCTTCATTAAAAAACAAACTATCAATCCTGATAGACCTGTTTTTATCGAATTTTGGTGATAAATCGTTATGATGATATAATAAATACCACTGGTCTTTATAATTTATAATCGAATGATGGTTGGTCCAGCAACCAGTAGGGGATTCATCCATAATTACTCCGGTAATCTTAAAAGGCCCCATAGGATTATCCCCTATTGCATATTCAAGTCTTTCGGTATTGTTTTCTACGTGTGGATAAGTCATATAGTAAATACCATTACGCTCAAAAACATATGGCCCTTCTTTAAGTCCTTTTTTTGGAAGACTCTCTACTATTATTGGTTCAGAATCAAGTTCCAACATATTTTCTTTCAATTTGGCCGCGTAAATATTCCAGGCAGACCAATATAAATAAGCCTGCCCATCTTTATCAATAAAAGGATTAGGGTCAATGCCACGGACGTCTTTTATTGGATCCGGTTGAGATGTAAATGGACCATAGGGGGTATCAGAAATTGCAATTCCGATAGAAAACCCTTTTCCTTTTGAAGTGTCTTTTGCAATTGATGGAAAATAAAAGTAATATTTTCCATTTTTGGCAATACAATCTGGTGCCCACATACTAAATTTAGTTGAATCTGCCCAACTTACATTGTTTTGGCTAATAATTATACCATGATCAGTCCATTCGGTAAGGTTATCTGATGAAAAAACATGATAATCTTCCATGCAAAACCAACCCATTCGTCCTTTTCCTTCAATACCTGCGATATCATGAGAAGGATATACAAATACCTTGTTATCAAAAACCCTTGCTGACGGATCAGCAGTATACTGGCTGCGAATAATTGGATTTTGAGATAATACAGTATTAATGGGGAAAAAAGCAAGAGCATATATTATCAGAAACAATTTCTTTTTCATGGTTATTTTAAATAGTTCATTATGCCAGGACTCATTCTAAACCAATCAAAATCAACATATCCACCAGTTTCTTTAGTTGCATAATTAAAGAGGCAAAATTTGTTGCCCGTAAATATCTTCAGGCTAAACCTCATTATAAGCTCATTTCCTAATTGAGTATATGCCTTATTATCATAACTATATTCGAAAGTTGCTTTTTTTGTACTATTTGAAGCAATTGTGCGTAAATATATAGTTTTCCCTTCCATGGGCACCAATGCAATAGTTTCTCCATTATTCACCATAACCAGTTGTTTAGATCCATTTTCCTGTTTCACGGCAATATATGCATAAGGATCCTGAAAAACTGCCAAGCCTGCAACATCGCCGTCTCTCATATTTTCAACTTCTAATTTAGTTACACCAATTGTTGGAATGGACTGGTCGTAATTAGCAAAGGGTCTTTGAGTAAGCGTATTTTGTACCTCCCGTAGGTTCGAAGCCACCTTTCCAGTAATTAATCTTAAATAACCTGAACGTTGGGTAAGCGACCATTTGGTTGAATCAGGATTATGGTTCCATCCCCATTGCATGCCCAAAGTTGTTTCATTAAACTCATCGGAAGTCGGAAGAACTTTTACAGGATATTCTTTTCCTACATTCGGCTTTTTATACGTAACAACACCTCTCCCTTCCACGCCAACCATTGGCCAATCATTAACCCATGTTACCGGTTGTAAAGATGGAAATCGGCCAAAAGGGCCACTATCCACAAAAAGCATGGTCCACCATTCACCAGTTTGAGTTTTTATAAGTGCTCCTTGATGAATTCCAAAAGTAACTCCCTGGTTTGTATCACTTATAGCCACTTTTTGTTCATAAGGTCCGTAAATGTTTTTTGAGCGTAGTGCAACCTGAATACCATCAAGTCCTCCGTAAGTGCCATACAAGTAATAGTAACCATTAATCTTATATACATGCATACCTTCAAGACCATTGCGAATATCTCCAGTAAATATCAAAGAGTCATTAGTTATTGGAGCAAAATTTTCATCTAACTCAGTTATGGATATTTTACTGTAACCATGTGCCACATAAATCCTTCCATCATCATCGAAAAACAATCCGGGATCATAAAATCCTTTAGGTAATTTCCTTATCTCCCATGGGCCTTCTGCTTGTTCAGCTGAACAAAGAAATCCACCTTCATCAAGCGTAATGAAGAGCAAATAATATTTACCCTTATTATACTTTAAGCTTGTCGCCCATTGACCGTGACTATACCTGCTGCAACTATCAAGGTTATAACAAGGGCTAACATCAAAACGGGGCACAGCATTACTGCAATATTCCCAGTTTACAAGGTCGTATGATTTGAGAACGGTAACTCCTAGGAAAACAAACATAGTTGTAGTAACCATGTAATATATATCATTCACCAGGATTACATCAGGATCAGGAAAATCAGCTGCAATAACCGGATTTGTATAGGTCCCATTTCCATTATCACTTTGCTGTGCTTTAAGATTGATTAATAAAAATAAACCTACAATTATTATTGTACAAAATTTCTTTCTTTTCATATTTATATTGTTTAATACATATTTCTAATCCTGAGCATTATGCATGCATAGTTGCTCCATCATCATGTTATATATCTAATTATTTTTTTTCTAATCAAAGAATCATAACTATTTCAATATTAATTTTTCAATGGTAGTATTACCATTTACATCAAACACCTGAATCAGGTAAATTCCTCCATATAATTTTGAAATATCCACTGTTATAATTTCTGAATTACATTGGCTTTTATAAACTAAATCCCCAATATTATTAAATATGGAAATAGAACTTATGACAGAGTTAGATGAAATATTAATTTCATCGCAAGCTGGGTTTGGATAAATCAAGGCCTTTCCAGCAATTATTTCATCTATTCCTTCAGATATTTGAGTTGAATTGTTTGTAACTGCTATATTATCTATTTGTGCCAGGCTATTACCATTTAATCCTTTTATTGAACCGGGTTCATACGAAAGCGTTACATTTTGACCTTCATTAATAATATCGGTTATTATAAATGTCAACTTACTAGAGTCTAATCCAGCTTCACTAATGCTGCTAATTTCAATAGGTTGATCATCAACTTCAATGGTGAAAGCGTTTATATTTTCGGTAACATTTTGAAGTTTGGCTTGGAATAATGCTACTATTCTATTTCCAGTCTTATTTACCTCTGCACTTACCAAGTTAGGCCATTTATTTGTAACAGATATTATCTCTGATGACCGGCATTTAAAATTATCAACAGACTGTAATGTTCCCTGTGTATATTGAATAGTTGGTTTGCTATTACTGGTTAAATGGGGAGTAACTGCAAAAATAACAACATTTGAATCATTGGCATTAAAATCAAAAGTATTAATTGTAATAGGTTGATTGTTATCTAAAATAGAGAATGAAGTAAGATTTTCAGATAAATTCTTTAATCCATTAGAAAACGTTACTTCAATATTATTCCCATCATTAGTTACTTCCGCGCTAAGCAATCCAGTTGTAAGGTTATTCACAGTTTCCGGTCCAAATGCAGCTGATTTTCCTCCATCCATTGATGAAAAACTTCCCGGAAAATAAGAAACAGAGAGATAATCGTTTGGTGTTATCATGCCTTTCAAAAAAATTATTAATGCTTTACTATTATTTACATCAACATTAATATTTTGAATTTGTAACAGATTTTTTGAGAAAAACTTAAAATTACCATTCAAAATTGACTCGCTTTGAATTGGTTTGTCAAAAATTAGTGTTAGTGAAGTATCACTAATGAGTTGTGCAGAAATCAGCTCCGGACCTTTAATAACAGCTTGGTTTTCATTTAAAACAAAAATTGAATCTTCATTAGCTTTAATACAAGGAATGTTAAAAATTTTAATCGTATCACCAAATTTTACTTCTAAATCATAGTTTCCATAATAGGCGTTAAATATTATTTCCGAATTGCTTGCAACAACAGTATCAAAATTGGTAGCCCATAATTCTTTTGTATAATACCAAAGAGTATCTGCGGCAAGTTTTGGTTTATTGTTTGCTTCAAATATTCCTGTTCCTTCCCTCCAGACATTTCCATCCCTTAGAGCCCAGGAAACAATACCATTTATTGCCGGGTGTGAAAATGCTATTTTTAAGACCATTGCCATATCATCTGCCTGATCTTGCTGATTTAGCGGACCATTATCAAATTCTGTCAGTTTAATGGGCAGTCCGGCTTCAGCAACGATATTGATATTTGTTACAAATTCTGTTAACTTAGGCCGCATATTTTCCCAGAAGTGCGCCTGCATTCCAGCACCTGTTACAGGTCCGCCCATTTCTAAAATTTTTAAAATAAGGTCACGGTATTCTTCTGCCTGACCCCAGTTGTATTCTACATTGTAGTCATTAATAAATACCTCAGCATTTGGATCGGCAGAATGAGCCCACTTAAAACAGTTCCAGTTTATTGAGTCGCCAACAACGCTTTGCAGATAATCAGCATGTCCTGTTAAAGGTTCATTAATAACATCATATTCTTTAACAATTCCTTTATAACGTGTCATTTCACGAATTACCCTCATTTTACATGTATCGGTAATAGCTTGAGGTGAAGGCAGGTTCCTTACCCAGGCCGGCATTGAATGGTCATCATTACCGCCCCATAAAAGGGTATGTGCCCTTAGTTCCCAACCAATACTTTGAGTCCATTCAACAGCATGGTCAAAATTTGTATAATTGGGTTTTGTATGTTGCGGTTGAATTCCACTCCATTTAAATGAATTTCCAGATACTCCATAATTGAAATACTTTTGCATCGTAGCTTTCATCCAATCCTCTTGTGATGGTAATCGCGGGGTGTTTAGATCAAAATATTTTTCATCATTTTCATAATAATTTCCATCAGTAGTAGTGATTGCACCACCGCCACAATTAATACGGGTTATCCAGTCACCTTCAGCTGACTGAATTTCAATCCCTTTTATAGCTGCATTATCGACCTTGGCCAATAATTCAATGTTAATTACATCATCTGCAGCTGTGATATCAATTGATGTATCAATAGCTAAATTATTACTTCCCGCAGCTGCATATACATCAAAGTTTTGTAAAAATTTTGAACCTTCAACAGAAACATCAAATATCCTGGATCCTGCAGTGCTAAAATAAATCTCTGCAAATTTTAATGTTAATTTATAATTTCTTCCTATTTCCACAGGAATAGCGTATGTCATGTATGAATACCACCTTTCGCTTTGATATATTTCAGCATCAACGATTGCCCTTACAGACGTAGCTGTGTTATATGCATTCCCATTAAATACAGCTCCTTCATACAGATCGAATGCGATTCCAAATGGAAATTCATGTTTGGCCATTTGAACTGAAATCTCACCTGAATAGGGCTGACCATTTTTATCAAGTATTTTTACTCCGAATGAACCCTTTCTTAGTGTATCAATTCGTTCTTGAGCACTTGCATACCATTCTTCAATTGACTGGGCATTGCCAGCAAAATAAGATATATAAAGAATTATCGAAATCAATATATATCTACACAATGAAAACCTACTTTTTTGTTTCATACATTTATTTTTAAAAATTATTATTCTACTAAATTATCTATTATCATTTTTCAATTCTATAAGCAATAATCTGTTTTTATTTCAGGCATGAGCATTAGTTATTATATTAATAATCATTTCTAACCGTTGCATATTCATCCTTAAAAAATATCGATCCGGTTTCAGTTGTATCAATATTCGAAAAAATTGTATCTGATCTTTCAAACAATTTTAAGTCTATGGATTCACCAATAAATTTATAACCATCAGCATTTGGGTGTAGCCAATCATTTGAATATGTTGCCTGCAGCTTTGCAGTATCAGAAGGATTACGAATAGCTTTGTCAATATCAATACACTTATCAAAATTACCAGGTGCACGAATCCATTTGTTCACCTCAACTCTTACTGCTTCATGGTCGGCAGTATAATAACTATGTCCTTTAAATGGTGTAATGGTTGCTCCATAAACCTTTATATTTTGAGCATGGGCTTCGTAAATCAACTGTTTATAAGCATTAATAATTTTTGCAGCATTCAGGTTTCCTCCAATATCGTTTACCCCGTAAAAGATGATAATCCAACTTAAGCCTGATTGATTAAGAACGTCTTGCTTAAATCGAGTTACCCCTGAAGTGGTTAACCAGGTGGCTCCAATACCCAAATTTAGAACACTCACTTGAGAAGTATTTGGATTATTAAGAAGTTTATCAGAAAAAAAGTCGGTCCATTTATTTTTTGGTCCATTATGTAAACCGTAACCGTCTGTAATAGAGTTGCCAAAAGCTACAACTGCACCTGCTTGAGCTGGTGCCAACACATCGACCGCACTGATGGTATACCAACGCTCTACAGTGGTAGCACCCTTAAATTCGAATGACGTAATATGGTCATCGGCAAGGATATATGAATCAGTGCGCGATCCGTAATGAAATGTCATATCCGAGGATGTCTGACATTGACCATAGTATATGGATATACCCAGGTGCATACCCGGAGTTAACTGGAACGCTATTGGGTCTGAAGTAATGCTGGAATAGGCATTTATTGTAACTGAATCATTTCCATTAAATTTCAAAAGTTTAATGGTAGTTGTATCAATGGCACTTCCATTAGTTGATAGAGCGATACTCACTGAATTCATCGTGACAGGGGTTGAACAGGTACTATTCGAAAATTTTACTCGCAGTGTATCACCTCCTATAGAAACCCGAACAATCTGTCGTAATGTATTGTTAGCTAAATACGGTGAAGGAGGCGTATTATTTTCTGCAGCGTATGGTGCACAACTCCAAGTTCCTACCCATTTTTTTGTTAAGTCAGTGTTTGACTGGCCGGATAAATTCCATGAACTAAAGAATATACAAGATGCCAGGAACATTGATAATACAAAATAAAATGCTGAAAAAAATGTTTTACTTTTTATAATCATTGGTTTATTTTTTTTCATAGTTACTATTTACTTTTAAGCTCAATCAGCGTTTTTTTAAGTCCATGAGATGTTGCAATAACCTTAATAGAACCCGGTTTTCCTACTTTTGACTGAACAATTGCCAATAGTAATCCATTAAAAGCATTTCGCTCATGTGAAGAAAAAGGTACAAAATTAGTAGGATCCCCATTATCAGTAGCCATGATCTCGCCAGGTCCTTCAACTCTAAACATGATCTGATTATTTGAACGTGGTACCATAAGCCCATCTTTATCAGTTATCTGAACTGTGATAAAAGATAGGTCTTTTCCGTCTGCATTTATTTCAATTCGGTCGGCAATTGCCTGAAGTTTAGCAGGTTCTCCTGTTGTTTTAACAGTTTCTTCAGCCCATTTTTCTCCATTTTTATAAGCTACAACTTTCAACTCACCGGGCTCATATTTTACATCATCCCATCGTATTCTGTATTCATATTCTCCTTTTTTCTTTTTCCCAAGAGATTTTCCATTCAAAAATAATTCAACTTCATCGCCAGAAGTAAAGACATGCACAGGTGTTATCTCTCCGGTTCGTTCAGGCCAATTCCAGTGGGGCAAAATATGGACCATAGGAAGATCAGGCCGCCAGTGTGATTGGTACAAATAGAATCTTTCCTTTTTAAAACCTGCAAGATCAACAATTCCATTATAAGAACTACGACATTCGTAATATGGAGATGGTTCACCAAGATAATCAAAACCAGTCCATACAAACTCACCTGCTGAGAAAGGATGTTTATCAAGTGAAGCAAAAACCTTATCGGGTGAAGAGCCAAAATCTACCGCATAAAGTTCATACGAACTAACTTGACAATCTTTCGAGTTTCCTCCCATACCATCACGAGTTGGAGAGCTAATTTTTGTGGTTACCGGAAAATAAAATATTCCACGGCTGCTAAAAGCTGAAGCAGTTTCGCTACTAAGAATTACCTTATTCGGGAATTTTTCATGAAAAATATTATATTGTGGTTGTGTTTTAATACGGTCTTTAACATCCTGAAACAAAGAATCCTGACGTATACCTTCTCCTTGATAATTAAAACTTATAACATCCATAACTGTAGGAAATGGCATATCAGATTTAGCCCAATTCATTGCACTTGTTGTAGGTCGCGTAATATCTTCTTCTTTAATTATATCATGCAGTTTTTTTGCTAATGCGGCTCCATCTTCATCAGTGTATTGTTCACCTACTTCATTCCCAAAACTCCAAATTATCACAGAAGGATGATTTCTATCACGACGGATAAAAGCACGTAAATCCTGCTCGTGCCAATCAGGAAAGATAAGATGGAAATCCATTGGAGTCTTTTTCATTTCCCAGCAGTCAAATATTTCATCCATAACCATAAATCCCATTCTGTCAGTTAGTTCAAGTAATTCCGGAGCTGGTGGGTTATGCGACATTCGGATTGCATTGCATCCCATCTCTTTTAGTATCTCCAGCTGGCGTTCAGCAGCCCGCTTATTAAAAGCTGCACCGAGGGCACCAAGATCGTGGTGCTGGTTAACCCCTTTAATCTTGATATGCTCACCATTTACATATATACCTGAATCCGGGTCAAAACGCAGTGATCGGATTCCAAATTTTGTTTCATATTTATCTATTGGAATTTCATTTTGTAATATTGTAGTAATAGCTAAATACTGGTTAGGAGTTTGTGTTGGGGGTGGTCCCCATAATTGAGGATTATTGAGAATTATGGAATCATTAATTCTTGCATTTCTTCCTGATTTAATTACTATTTCAGGATGGTTAACAATTGAAACAGTCCTTTTTAATTTATTCCCAATTGTATCAAGACGAAAGATTTGGGTTACTGCATTAACGATAGCGTCCGTTTTAGAATCATTATCTATATTAATTTCAATCTTGACTGTAGCAGATTTATTTGAAATGTGATCAGCAGTTATATAAGTACCCCATTGGCCAATATGAACAGGATTTG